>JBQTJL010000304.1:0-4057 GCA_052387135.1 Methanobacteriota archaeon
GAAGCCGCTGAGGAACAGGAGCCCGGAACCGCTTACGCCCATGCGCGAACCTCCCGCTCGGGCCTCTCGACGGAACTCATACATGACGAGCCCGTCAATATGCGTCCTACATAAGAACGTTTCCAACGAGGGCGAGGGCGAAGCCCTAAGGCGCGTTCGCGCCTTGGGCCTCACTCGCTGCGCTCGTTCGGGCGAGCGCGAGGGCGAGGATAGGGCGAGGGACGAGGGCGAGGAACGGGCAAGGAGCGAGGGCTTTGGGACGTAACGTGAGACGCCTCGCCCCGGCCCTCCGCCTCTCCTTCGCCTGGCCCTGGCCCTCCCCTCGCGCTAGCGCTCGCGCTAGCCCTCGCCCTGCGACAGCCGATACGTGATCCGGTCCCTGTCCGCGCCCTTGCTTTCGCGCCGGACGATCTCCATCCGGCCGATCTCGGAGACGTCCCGGACGTGCGTGCCGGCGCAGGGGCAGAGGTCGACGCCCTTCACCTCGACGACGCGGAGCCGGCGCACGGATTCGGGCACCAGCTTCAGCCGGCTCTTGTCGACGAGCCGTTCGTACACGGCGTCCCGGTCTTCTTCATAGGTGATCACGGGGACGGTCTTCGAGAGGACTTCGTTCACCGCCTCTTCGAGCCGTTTGACCTCGCCCTCGGTGAACGCGCGGGCGAAGTCGATGCGCGTCTCGTCCGCGTGGATCTGGTTTCCGGCGGTCTGCGCGCCAAATAGGGAGAACACGACGCCCGAGATCACGTGCTGGCTCGTGTGCATCTTCATGTGCCGGAATCGGAGGTCCCAGTCGATGTCGCCGGAGACCACCGCGCCTTCGGGCGGGAGCGCGCCGGCCACGCGGTGCTTCACGGCGCCCTTCTTCGACACGTGGTCGACGCGCGCCTCGGCGCCCTCCCAGCGGATGACGCCGCGGTCGGACGGTTGCCCGCCGCCTTCCGGGTAGAACGCGGTCCTGTCGAGGAGGACCCAGTCCTCGTGCGCCTTCAGCACCCGCCCCTCGAAGTGCCGCACGTACTGGGACTCGACGTCCTTCATGTGGAGGAGTTCCGTCATGACGGACGGGAGATGTGCGGGAGATGTTTGTAAAGTTTGTGCGGAAATGAGGAGATGGACGGGTACGCGTCCACTACCCGAGCGCGGCCCAGATCTCGTCGTCGGTCGTCGCCGAAGTGACCTTCGCGAGCTTGCCTTGCGTCATCTGGGCGGACCCGCCGCCGCCTCCGCCGAAGGCCGTCTTCAGCCGGTCGGTGACCTTTTTTGCATCCGCGCCGGACTTCGCTCCGGCGGCGACGACGAAGCCGCCCTCGGGGTTCGTCACGACCGCGACGACGTCGGGGCGCTCCGCGGCGATCTTCGTCGAAAGGGTCCGCATCGAGTCCGGCGTCGCGGAGGCGTCGAGGCGAAGCAGCACGACCGGTCCCACGGGCGTCTTCCGCGCGGGCGCCTTGCCGACGTTTTCGGCCTGCGCCGCCGCGAGCTTTCCCTGGAGTTCCTCGACCTGTTTTCGGAGCTGCTTCCATTCGTCGAAGAACCGTGAGGCCGTCTTCGGGAGCTGGTCCTGCGGGACGCTGAAGACTTCGGAGGCGTCTTGGAGGATGAGATCCCGCTCCTGGATGTGCTTCACCGCGGACATGCCGGCCGCGAACACGATCCGCTCGACGCCGTCCTGCACGCGTTCCGTCTTCAGGACCTTGATCGGCCCCACTTCGGACGTCGATTTCGTGTGCGTCCCGGCGCAGGCCTGCACGTCGAAGTCGCCGATCCGCACGACGCGGATGTCGCGCGACGGCGGGACGCCGCCTTGGTAGAGACGGAAGCCCCACTTGCGGTCGGCCTCCTCGCGCGGGTGGAAGCCGGTCTCGACGCGGATGTCGTCCATCACGATGAGGTTCGCAAGCTGCTCGATCTCGCGAAGCTCCTCGTCCGAGACGCGTTTGTAGTGCGAGATGTCGATCCTCGAGGACTCGACGCCCTTTTGCGCGCCGGCCTGCCAGAGGTGGTCGCCGAGGACGCGCCGCGCCGAGCCCACGACCACGTGGGTCGCGGTGTGGCTCCGCGTAAGGCCCAGCCGGCGGCTCCCGTCGAGCCGGCCGCGGACCTTCTCGCCGCGGGCGAGCTTCCCGTCGACGACGTGGACCACGATGTCGCCGTGTTTCTGGACGTCGAGGACGGACACGGTCCGGTCCTCGGTCAAGAGGAAGCCCTGGTCGGCGGGCTGGCCGCCGCCTTCGGGGTAGAACGCGGTCTGGTCGAGGAGGACCTCGTTCTCCTTCGCATAGAGGACGACGGCCTCGAACTCCTTGAGGGACGGCTGCTCGTAGAAGAGGAGCCGCGTCGGCTTCACGCCGGGGTAGGCCTTCTCGGCCGCGGCCGCGGTCTCCTCCGGCGCCGCCTTCGAATGCTTCGCGGCAACGAGCGTGTAGAAGTTGTCCGGCACGTCGACCTCGACGCCGACCTCCTTTGCCGCCTCCTTCACGATCTCGGGCGAGAGGCCGTGCGCGTCGTAGAAGTCGATGAGCCGCGCGGTGGGAAGCGCGGCGCCTTTCCCCAGCTTCTCCGCTTCGCGCCGCGCGAGCCGACGGCCCTTGTCGACGGTCTCGCGGTACCGTTGGATCTCGAGCTCGCAGACCTCGCGGACGCGGTCCCGGTGCCGCTTCATCTCGGGGTAGTCGATCGAAAGGCCCGCGAGCTGCTGGTCGACGAGGTCGGCGAGCGAGAGGTCGATCGCGAGCTCGTCGAGGAGACGGATCGTGCGGCGAAGCACGAGGCGGGCAAGGTAGCCCGCCTTCACGTTCGAGGGGACGATGCCGTCGCCGAACATGAACGCGAGGCAGCGCGAGTGGTCGATCGCGGCGTAGATGCGTTCAAGCGGGCCCGTGACCGCGACGAGCGTCTCCATGTCGCAGGTGAGCCCCCGCGCGCGAAGGCGAGCAAGGACCTCGTTCCGGGCGAGCGTGAGCTTGCCCGGAGTGTCGACGTCCATGATCGAGGAGATCTTCGGAAGCTCGGTGAGGATCGCGCGCGTCGTCGGGTCCTCCAAGGTCCCGGAGAGGCCCGCCCGCTTCGAGAGGTCCTTCACGAGGTCCGGGTAGAGCGCGTCGTAGATCGTGGGCTGGCCGGACGAGACCCACGCGAGGCGTTCGAGACCGTATCCCGTGTCGACGATCCGCATCGGCATCTCGCTGTAGCGCTCTCCGTAGAGCTCGGTCCCGCCCTTCGGGTCCGCGCGGAGTCCCATGAAGACGAGGGTCGCGACCTCGAGCCCGTGGGTCAGGACCTCGAAGGCGGGCCCGGCGTTGCCGCCGCCGGCCCACGGCTTCTCCTTGTACGTGAACGATTCGCCCTTGATCCCCAGGGCCTTCGTCATGAACTCGTGGCAGTACGCGGTCGTCTCTTCCTTCCAATAGACTTCGGTCCCGGGCGAGTTGAACGCGTGGTGCGCCATCATCTCGAAGTTCGTAAGATGGCGCCCCGAGCGGCCGACGCTGTCCAAGTCGTTCAACCGGATGCACGGCTGGGAGATCGTGAGCGGGTTCGCGGGCGGCGGCACGAGGCCGGACGTGACGTGCGGCTGGAAGTCCGCGATCGAGGCGATCGTAAGGTAGATGTCTTCGCGCCAGCGCGCGACGACGGGATAGCGGGCGAGGCGCGTGTGGCCCTTCGACTCGAAGAACGCGAGGAAGCGCTCGCGCATGTCGCGGGCGTTGTACTTCTTCTTCGTGACAGGGCTCCCGAGGAACTGGTACTCGGCGCACGGCGGGTCGCCGCAGTTTGCACGCTGGGCGTCCTGCGTCCAGAACGGCGCCTTGCAGGTGGGGCAGATCTTTCGCTGGAACCCGTTCTTCTTGAAGAAATCCAGCCGGTACTCTGCGTCCATCGAGGCCAAGAGAGACCCGAGGGGGGCTATCGGGGGCTACCCCATTTAAACGTTACGGGCAGCGGGCTGTGCTCCTGTGCGTTGCCGGCGGCGGGCCCAACTCCTGGGCGTCGCCGGCAGCGGGCCGTATTCCTGTGCGTTGCCGGGAGCGGGCCGAACTCCTGTACGTTGCCG
>JBQTJL010000305.1:0-2104 GCA_052387135.1 Methanobacteriota archaeon
CGCGTGCGCCGCGTCCGCATCATCGAGGACAATTCGATGATCGGCCCGAAGACCACGAACTACCTCATCCCGCTCGAAGTGATCGCGCGCCACTACGTCGCCGGGAGCCTCAACGACCGGTTGAAGGGCGGCGAGGTGTCGGCCGAATCGCTCGGCTTCCCGCGCGGGCACAAGCCGCGCTACGGCGAGAAGCTGCCGCGCCCGATGCTCGAGGTGACGACGAAGCTCGAGAAGGTCGACCGGCTCCTCACGAAGGACGAGGCGATGCGGATCTCGGGCCTTTCCGAGGCCGAGTACCGCGAGATCCTCGACGCGGTCCTGAAGATCGACGAGATCATCGGACGCGAGGCGGAACGCCGCGGGCTCCTCCACGTCGATGGAAAGAAGGAGTTCGCCTACGACGAGGCCCGCCGCCTCATGGTGGTCGACACGTTCGGTACCCCGGACGAGGACCGGTTCTGGGACAAGGCCCGGCACGAGGAGGGCGAGCAGGTCGAGCTCTCGAAGGAGGTGGTGCGGCAGCACTACCGGGTGACGGGCTACTACGACAAGCTCATGGAGTCCCGGAAGGCGAAGACGCCCGAGCCCGACATCCCGGCGCTTCCCGATGCGGTCACCGAGCAGGTGTCGAAGCTCTACGTCTCGATGTTCGAGCGCCTTACGGGCGAACGGTTCTGACGTGCGACGCAGACGCCCGGGCGCTCGCGTCCGCGCGTGGTCCGCGCTTGCCCTCGTAGCGACGATGGCGGTCGCGCCGCCCGTCTCCGCCGAGGAGGGCGGGCTCGTCATCGGTGAAGACACGACGATCCAGGATCGGACGGTGTCCCTCCGGGGCGATCTCGTCGTCCAAGCGGGAGCCACTCTTGTGCTGGAGCGGGCCACGGTGGTGTTCGAGAACGCAAAGAGGGGGGAACACGGCGTCCGGATCGAGCCGGGCGCCTCCTTTCTTGCGTCGTCCTCGACGTTCCGTTCGACCGGCGAGCGGTTCACGTTCGAGGCCCGGGGCGATCGGTTCGAGCTCCGCGATTCCACGGTGGCGGGCGCCGGCTGGATCGACGGCGACGCGATCCGGCTCGCGACCGGGAAGGCCGGCGAGATCGAGAGGTCCGGGATCTTCTTCGCGGTCCCGGGCGCACTGCTCGTGAGGAACCGCATCTCGGGCGGCGGGGTCGGGCTGTTCCTTGCCGGCCCGGACGCCGTCGCAGAAGAAAACGAGATCCGAGGGAACGATGCCGTGGGCATCGTCGTGCGCGGGGATCGCGCCCGGATCGAGAACAACACCGTGCTCCAGCCGTACGCGGGCCGCGTCGGCGCCGTCGGCACGCTGGGGGTGTTCGCGTTCGGGGTGCGGGACCTCACGATCGCCGGGAACCGCGTCGAGGACGACCCGTATCCCTCGCCGAACTTTGACGCAAACGCCGTCACGGTCGCCATGGTAGAGAACGCGACGCTCACGAGGAACTCGGTGCGGGCGTGGCGTCCGTACACCGTCTTCCAGTCCAAGGATGTGACCCTCTCGGAGAACGAGGCGCGCGGGGGCGAGCACGCGGTGAACGCGTGGTTCGGAGAACGCCTCACGATCGTTGGGAACTCGTTCGTGATGGGCCCCCCGGGCATCCCGCCGACCTTCGTCGTGCGGCTCGTGCGGCAGGTCGGTGCCGAGGTCCGAGGGAACGAACTCGTCGCGACCGCCACGCCGGGGCTCGCGACCGTCTCCGTGGAGTCGTCGTCCGACGTCGATTTCTCCGAAAACGTCGTGGAGGCGCCGAACGATGTCGGCGAAGGCGACGGGAAGCGCGGCTGCGCATGCGTCACGGTGCTCCACACGCGGGGCTCGACCTTCCGGGGGAACGTCTTCCGCCACCAGGCGCACGGCCTCGTCCTCGTAGGCTCGGAGGAGAACGAGATCCGCGGCAACGAGGTGGACGCGTCGCGCGGTCCCGTGGCGATCCGCTCGCCGCGCAACCGTTTCTCGGGCAACGCCTTCGTCGGGCTCGCGACGGACCCCTTTGACGACGCAGGGAGCACGTGGTCCGGGAACTATTGGAGCCGAGGGACCGCCCTTGATCCGGCCCCGCTCGCCGCCGCGCCTCCGCCGGACGCC
>JBQTJL010000306.1:0-2565 GCA_052387135.1 Methanobacteriota archaeon
GTCTCGATTTCGCCGGGCGCAGT
This sequence comes from Methanobacteriota archaeon, assembly GCA_052387135.1. GTDB lineage: Archaea > Thermoplasmatota > SW-10-69-26 > JACQPN01 > JBQTJL01 > JBQTJL01. The sequence continues at coordinate 24 of JBQTJL010000306.1, forward strand.
TGACCGGCCCGGACCCGTGGCCTCGCCGTTCTCCCCGGCCGCCCCTCGCCGGTCGCCCCCGCCGCCCGCGCCCGCGGTGATGGGCGTCCGCGGGGGGACCCGGCCGAACGCTTTCGTCCTCCAACGCGACCGCGGGGACGAATGGTCGTCGATCGGCACCCTCGGGAAGCCCGCCGGCGGCCGTCCGCCCTCCGCCACTTCCAGTGCGCCCGGCCCGGTCGCCTCGCCGCCCTCCGGTGCGTTGGTGCTCGCCGCCGCGGTCGCGTCGCTTGTGGGCCTCCTTGCGGCGGCGCTGTACAGCCGCATCTCGCGATCTACCGTTCTCGATCATCCGGCCCGCGCGGCCCTGTATGCCGCGGCGACGCGACGGGAGGCCGGCGCGACGTCGACCGAGCTTGCCGTCGACGCGGGCATCGACCGAAAGACCGCCCAATACCACCTCGTCTACCTCGTCCGCCTGGGCCTCCTCCGGGAACGGACATGTCCCGACGGGCCGCGAAGGTTCCTGGCGCCCGCGGCGCGGTCGCCGCCCGAAGAGTCCCCGGCCCTCGCCGACCTCGTCCTTGGCATCGTCGCCCTGCGACCCGGGATCGCAACCGCCGAGATCGCCCGCGTCCTCTCCGCGACCCCGACGAGGATCGAGCGCCGCGTGAAGGACCTCCTTCTCGCCGGTCGACTCTCTACGCGCGTCGACGGCGGCGTCCGTCGCCTTTTCGTTCCGTAAACCTTAACCCATCGTCGCGCCCGGAGAGACAACGGATGCACCCCCACGTCGTCGCCGGTGCGGTGAGATGATGCAACATCGCATCTTTGCCCGCATCGTGCCCGCGATCGTGACCGCTCTCGTCCTTCCCGGCCTTGCGGCCGCCGAAGGCGCCACCTTGACGTACGAGGTCGACGCCGCCGGCGAGCACCGCGGCGCTGCCCACGCAGGGACCGACGGGGTCTGGTGCGGCGGGGGCGGCGCCGTCGGCGCGCGCCAGTATTTCTACGTGTGCGAGCCCGTGCCGGTGCCGCCCGTCCCCCGACGGTCGGTCGCGATCCACCTGCTCTAGACCCCGACCCCCCCCGGGCGGGGAAGGTTCTCCGCCCGTCCTTTTTCCACGAAGCAAGCCTTATCGGCTCGTCCGCCGTCGCCCACGCGTGGCGACCGAGACCGCCGGCTTTCCCAGCGCCGCGGAGCGAGCCCACCCCGCCGGATTCGGCGCGATCGTGAACACGACGGTGATCGTCGCAGCCTTGGGGTATTTCGTCGACATCTACGACCTCATCCTGTTCTCGATCGTCCGCGTCTCGTCGCTTTCGGCGATCGGCGTCGCCGAGGCGGACCTCCTGCCGGTCGGCGTGCTCCTCCTCAACATGCAGATGGGCGGCATGCTCGTCGGCGGCATCCTCTGGGGGATCCTCGGCGACAAACGCGGGCGCCTCTCGGTCCTCTTCGGCTCGATCGCCCTGTACTCGGTCGCGACGTTCGCGAACGCGTTCGTCACCGACGTTCCGACCTACGCCGCGCTCCGCTTCGTCGCCGGCGTCGGTCTCGCGGGCGAGCTCGGGGCGGCGATCACGCTCGTCTCCGAGGTGATGCCGAAGGAGACCCGGGGGTACTCGACGACGATCGTCGCGGGCGTCGGCATCCTCGGCGCGATGGGCGCCGGCCTCGTCGGCCGGCTCTTCGACTGGAAGGTCGCCTACATCGTGGGCGGCGTCCTCGGGCTCTTGCTCCTCATCGCCCGAATCTCCGTGTCCGAGTCGGGCATGTTCCGGTCCGTGGCGCGATCCGAAGTGCGTCGCGGCGATCTCTTCCTTCTCGTCGGTTCGCCGCGGCGCGCGGGCAAGTACCTCGCGTGCATCCTCATCGGCCTCCCGATCTGGTTCGCGATCGGCGTCTTCATCACGTTCAGCCCCGAGATCGGCCGCGAACTCGGAACGTCCGCCCCGATCGTCGCCGGAAGCGCCGTCATGGCCGAATACCTCGGCGCCGCCGTCGGGAGCCTCTGCTGGGGGATCCTCTCGCAGCGCTACCGGACCCGCTGGTGGGTCCTCTTTGCCGCGATCGTGATGGGGTTCGTCCTCTTCTTCGCGATCTTCGTCGCGCGAGGCATCGACCCCGTGACGTTCTACCTGCTCGCGTTCGTCATGGGGATCTCGGGGGGCTACTGGGCCGTGTTCGTCACCGTCGCCGCCGAACAGTTCGGCACGAACCTCCGCTCGACCGTCGCGACCACGGTGCCGAACTTCATCCGCGGCTCGGTCGTCCCGATCACGTTCTCGTTCCTCTACCTCGGCGGCCGCGTCGGCCTCCTCCGGAGCGCGCTCATCGTCGGCACCGTCTGCACGTTGATCGCGCTCGTTGCGCTCCGGTACCTCGACGAGACGTACGGAAAAGACCTCGACTACGTCGAAACGTGACGGCGGGCAGCTCGCTTCGCGAGCGCGGGCAGGTCGCTTACGCGACCGCGGGCAGGTCGCTTGCGCGACCGCGGGCAGCTTCGCGCGGGCAGCACGCTTCGCGTGCGCGGGTCGCGAGCGGCCTTGCCATCCG
>JBQTJL010000307.1:0-15275 GCA_052387135.1 Methanobacteriota archaeon
GCTTCGCGGGATCTCGGGGGTCGCCAGGATGTCCGCCCGCGACGTATCGAACAGCCTTCCGTCCTCGGTCCAGCCCACATAGTCGACGAGGGCCCTGTCGTGCTCGCGCGCCGCGCCGGGGCCTCCCCCGAGCACGGTGACCGACAGCGGGACGGAGGCCGAGCGCAGCCCCCGCTCGGACCCGGCGACGCGCGCATGGAACGCGTAGTTCCCGGGGGCCGTCCCGTTCGGGATGCGGAGCGTGAGGATCGTGCCCGTCGTGTTCCCGGCCGGCGCCTCGACGGAGCCCTCGGGGACGGAAATGAAGGACTCGACGACGAGCCACGAGGAGGGCGGCGCCACGTCCACGGTGAGGCGTTCGTCCGTCTCGCCGCGGTTTGCGAGCGTAAGGTAGAAGCTCACGAGGTTCCCGGCGGTGGCGTTCCGCTGCGACTCGACCGCGTGCGCCTCGACCGCGCGGAACACCACGGGCTGCGTCTCGATCGCGCGGTCCACGGCCCAGACGCTGCCCGCGACGAGCGCGATGAAGACGCCCAGCGCAAGGATCCGGGCCGCGACGCTCTCCGTCATGGGGGGACGCATCGCGAACGGGCACAGGGTATATATAAACGCCGGGACGTCGGCGACGCGTGAGCGCCACCGTCGTCGTCGGCGTGCAGTGGGGCGACGAGGGCAAAGGAAAGATCGTCGACGTGTTGTGCCGCGACGCCGACGTCGTCGCGCGCTACCAAGGCGGGAACAACGCGGGCCACACGGTCGTCGTCTCCGGCAAGACCCACAAGTTCCACCTCCTCCCGAGCGGGATCCTCCACCGCGGCACTACCGTCGTCATCGGCAACGGCGTCGTCGTCGATCCGCAGGTCCTCCTTCACGAGATCGACGAGGCCCGGGCGTCGGGCCTTTCTCCGGACGCCCTCAAGCTGTCCGACCGCGCCCACGTGATCCTCCCCACCCACCGCGCGCTCGACGGCATCTTCGACGAAGCGTCCGGGATCGGCACGACGAAACGCGGCATCGGGCCCGCCTACGCGGACAAGGCCCTGCGGATCGGGATCCGGGTCGGGGACCTCGTCGACCCCGTCCTCCTTCCGGCGGCGCTTCGCGCGACCGTCGCCGCGCACGCGCGTCTGCTTGCCGCATCGGGCGCCCGGGCCCCCGACGTTGAGGCGATCCTCCGCGAATACGCCGACTACGGGCGCCGGCTCGCGCCGTTCGTCACAGACACCGGGGGGATCCTGCGGGAGGCGCACGCCCGCGGCCGGCGCATCCTCCTCGAAGGCGCCCAGGCGACCCTTCTCGACATCGACCATGGGACGTACCCGTACGTCACGTCGTCGAACCCGACCGCCGGCGGGGCCTCGACCGGGACCGGCCTTCCCCCGTCCGCGATCCGGACCGTGGTGGGGGTCATGAAGGCCTACACGACCCGCGTCGGCGCCGGTCCCTTCCCGACCGAGATGACGGGGCCCGTCGGCGACCACCTCGTGGAGAAGGGGGCCGAGTTCGGGACGACGACCGGACGTCGCCGGAGGGTCGGCTGGCTCGACCTCGTGGCCGCCCGCTACGCGATCGCCGTAAACGGCATCACGGAACTCGCGATGACCAAGCGCGACGTGCTCGGAGGGCTCTCCGAGCTCTCCGTCTGCGACGCCTACGAGATCGACGGCGCCCCGACCACGGACTTCCCGCCGGACGGACGCATCCTCGCGAAGGCCCGGCCGAGGTACCATACCCTCCCCGGCTTCCAAGCCGTGGGCCCGGTCGATCCCGGAAAGGGGCTCACGGGCCTTTCCGCGCCGCTCCGCCAGTACGTCGCCTACGTCGAAAAGGCCCTCGGCGTCCCGATCGTCCTTCTCGGCGTCGGGCCGTCGCGGGAGGCGACGATCGACCTCCGCTCCTAAGGCTTTCGGATTCGGGCGAAGGGACAAGCCACCGAGACCCCCGCATCGGGCGTCGGCCGGTCGTTTGGGGATTCAATATCCGGGCCGCGCAAAGGGGTGTCGGGTGACACGAATGCGCGCCAACCGGAAGGTACGTGCAATCGGGAACGACAAGGCCCAGGTGGGCATCGGCACGATGATCGTGTTCATCGCGACCGTGCTCGTCGCCGCGATCGCGGCCTCGGTTCTGATCGACACGAGTGGTAAGCTTCAGGAACGCAGCTCCCGGACCGGCAACGAGGCGACGGAGCAGGTCTCGAGCAACGTCAAGGTCGAGTCCATCGTGGGGAAGAGAAACGCCACGTCGGACGCGGGCTTGAAGTACATCGAGGTCTACCTCGCGCTCGCGCCCGGGGCCGCCACCGTGGATCTGAATCAGATGAAGATCCAGATGCAGAACGGCAGCCACGTGAAGACGCTCGACTACAAGGACTCGACGGACAACGCGATCTCCAACGTGTCGAGGTTCTGGGCCGCCTCCGTCCGGGACGCGGACAGCTCGTTTACGACGGCGAAGCCCGTCATGACCTCCGGCGACCTCGTGAAGGTCACGATCGACACCGCCGCGAACACGGCCGAATACGGCGTGCGCGACCGCGTGCTCCTCGTCTTCCTCCCCGAGGTCGGGAGCAAGATCCAGGCCGGCTTCAACACGCCGCCCTCCTACGGCACGCAGACCGTGATCGAGCTCCGTTAGAGACGTCGAACGCCCACCTCGACCCGGGGGCCTCGGCCCCCGGGTCCTCCTTTTCTCGTTTTTCAACCACATCGACATCCTTTATATCCGTCCTTCGAGAGAGCGGGAGGCGGGGTGACTTGGGCCTGGACTCCGGACGGTTCCGTCGACGCCGCGCACGCCTTGGCGAAACCGCCTCGGTCGGCGCCGGCACCTACCTCGTCTTTCTCCTTGGCGTCGCGGCCGCCGCGGCCGGCGCCGGGATCCTGATCCAGCAGAGCGCGTTCCTCGGGGCGAAGGGCACCGAGGCGGTCCGCGCCGCGACCGAAAACGTCGCCGGGGGGAACGTCGAGATCCTGCAGGTCCTCGGCGAGCGTCGGGAGGGCCGGTCCCTCATCCTTCGCGAGACCGCGCGGACGGGGCCGGGGACGGACGAGGTCGACCTCCGCGGCGTCGTCTTGAAGCTCTCCCGCGGCGACGTGCAGGCCACGCTCACCTACTCGGAGACGCTGGGGAACGGCACGTTCACCGCGACCGTCCTTCGCGACGAGGATTCCTCGTTCGCGGCCGCGAGCCCGCTCATGAACCGGGGCGACTTGGTCGAGATCCAGATCGACCTTACGGCGAACGGCCTTGCCGAAGGCTCCCGCTCCGAGCTCGTGCAGACCATCATCCCGGAGGGCGGCCAGCAGGTCCGCAGGGTCCTCGCCGGTCCCACGGAGCCTCTGGGCCCGATCGGCATCGTCCGCCTCTCGAGCGTGGATCCGGTCCCGAAGTTCCCCTAGTCCTTTTTCCCCAGGACCCCCGGAGGAAAGGACGCGACGCTCCCTGTGAACACGGTCGGCCGGTTTATCTTGGACGGCGGACACACCCGATTCCGGGTGACCTGGCGTGAAAGCCAACCGGAAGACCTTGAACGCGTGGAACGACCGGGCCGAAGTCGGCATCGGTACGATGATCGTCTTTATCGCAACCGTCCTCGTCGCGGCCGTCGCCGCCTCCGTCCTCATCGACACCTCGAGCAAGCTCCAGGAGCGCTCGGCGCGCACGGGGAACGAGGCGACCGCGCAGGTGGCCTCGAACGTGGCCGTGCTCGCGATCATCGGAAAGCGCGACTCGTCGACCGCGACGAACATCAGCAACCTCACGATCGTAGTGACGCTCGCCCCGGGCGCGCAGAACGTCGACCTCGGGCAGCTCAAGGTGCGGATCAACACGGGTGCCGAGATCAAGACGTTCGGGCACCTGGACGGCGTCCCCACGGCGACCCAGTTCAACGTGACCGAACAGAGGGACGCCGACAATTCGTTCTCGAGCTCGACCCCGGTCATGAGCCCCGGCGACCTCGTCGAGGTGAACGTCGACCTCGGCCTCGCCGGCCTCGGTCTTGCTCCGCGTAAACCCATGCAGGTGACGCTCTACCCCGAGGTCGGTAGCCCTGTCCGGGCCGACTTCACGTCGCCCCCGTCGTACGGGACCGACACGAAGCTTGCGCTGCGTTGAAGGACCCGGCTCCCCCGCCAGGTCCATATCCCGCCCCCCGGCGTGCGTGCGGCACGCCGGGGGGTCGTTCTTTTTCGCGCGAGGCGCGCCGTTCCCCGGCCGCGCCGCGGCGGGCTCTTCAACCTTCCGGCACGTCCGTTTGTCCGTTGGCGGACGAGGCTCCGGTCGGGACGTTGCCCGTTCGCTCCGCTGTATATGCCCTCCGCGCGCCACCTAGGTTGCGGGTGACACGAATGCGCGCCAACCGGAAGGTACGGCTAGCAGGGAACGAGAAGGGCCAGGTCGGCATCGGCACGATGATCGTGTTCATCGCGACCGTGCTCGTTGCCGCCATCGCGGCCTCGGTTTTGATCGACACGTCCGGCAAGCTCCAAGAGCGGAGCTCGCGCACGGGCAACCAGGCGACGGAACAGGTCGCCTCGAACCTGCGCGTCGAGCGGCTCATCGGGGCCCGCGACGACAACAGCGCCGCGACGAAGATCGAGAACCTCACGATCTGGGTCTCGCTCGCGCCCGGTGCTTCGAAGGTGGACCTGAAGCAACTCAAGGTCCGGATCACGGACGGCACGACGACGAAGGACGTCGGCTGGGCCTCCGACAACGTCGCCGACGCGGACGGCTTCTCGGCCGACGAGGCCCGTGACTCGGACGACTCGATGGCCTCGGGCACGGGCTCGAAGGTCATGACCGCGGGCGACCTCGCGAAGCTCGTCCTGAACCTCGACAACGCGGCCGGCCTCAACCTGCCGCTCGACGTGCGGGCGAGCGTCCAGATGAAGCTCTACCCCGAGGTCGGAAGCCCCGTGAAGGCCGACTTCAAGACGCCGGAATCCTTCGGCAAGGACACGCAGATCGAGCTCCGCTAGACGCGGTGCCGCGCGCTGGGCGCGTCCCGCCGGGTCTTCGCGAGGATCCTCCGCGCGAAGACCCGGTCTCTTTCCATTCCAACGGTAACGGTGCGCGCCGCCGCGTGGCGGCGCGAGGTGAGTCGCATGGGTCTCTTCCGCAAACCTTCGGACGCCCCAGCCGCGGCACCCGCGGCGGGAAGCGGTTCCCCTTCAGGGAACGGCAGCGGTGCGCCTCCGGCGCCCGGCCGCAGTGCGCTCACGGCGCACGGAAGCGGTGCCGGCCCCGCCGCCGCGCCCGCCCCGCCGGCGCAGGCGCAGCCTCCGGCCGCCGCGCCGCCGCAGGCCCAGCCGGCCCCGGCCGCGCCCCCGGCAGCGCCTCCGGCGTCGCCGCCGGCTGCCGCGCCCGTCGCGGCCCCCCCCGGGGACGAGAAGGCGATGAAGGATCTCCAAGAGCGCCTCCTCCTCATGCAGCGCGGCCTCGACACCGAACGCGAGGCCGTGAAGGGCTTCACCGAGAAGGTCGGCAAGATGGAAGAGCGGATGAAGTTCCTCCAGAACCTCTCCGAGGTCCTTTCGGCAAAATACAGCCCGTTCGTCGGCGACGACGCGGAAGAGGAGCCGTTCGAGCCGGACCCCCTGAAGGCGGTCCCGGCCCGCGCGACCCCTCCTTCCCGCGCCCCACCGGCCGCGCCCCCGACGGCCGCGCCGGAACCGGCGCCGGCCCCGGCCCCGGTCGCGGAGGCCGCCGCCGCGTCCCCGATCCCTATCACGAAGCGTGGAACAAGCGACCCTCTGGGGGAGGCCGGCGGGCCTCCCCCCACCGATCAAAACGGACGGGGTGACAACCACCGCCAGCCCCCCGGGGCCCTCGTCGGGAACGGGCCCGTGCCTTCCATCGTCCGCGCGGGGACCCGGGGCGCCTGGCGGGTGGACGTGACGCCGGAGCCCGCGTTCGGGAAGCGCGAATCGTACGTGGTCCTCTCCTGGTTCGACCACCTCCTCGCGACGCTCGAGCCCGCGACCCTCTACCGCTTCCTCGACTACTACCGGGACACCGGCTGGATCACGGAGGAGGCGTACGCATGGATGCTCCGCCTCGCCGCCGGCATCGCGGAGCGCGACGAGGCCGCGATCGCCCGGCTCCCGCCGCCGGACCCCCGGGAGGTCCTGCGGCTCCACCGGACGAGCCTCCGTGTCCTCGACTTCCTCTACGGGCAGGACCTCGCCGACCCGGAGCTTCGCGAGCTCGACCACCAGCTCCGGGCCCGCCTTTCGGACGGGGGGTGAGCCGGTGGGCGCAAGCGTCCCCGCCGTGATGCTCGTGATCCTCGCCGGCGCCGGGATCTACGGCGCCGCGGTCGCGCGGTCCTTCTCGACGTCGCTCCAGGACGTCGAAGTGGCGCTGCTTGCCGCCGAATCCCGCGTCGAGGCCGAGCGCCAGAGCCAGATCGACATCGATTCGGTCTCCTACAACGGCGGCGCGAACCGCGTCACGATCCTCGTCACGAACAAAGGCGCCGTGACGTACACCTTGGACAAACTGAACGTCCTCCTCGACGGCGTCCCGTCGGACGCGAACATCACGTCGAAGAAGGTCGACACGAAGGCGCAAGGGACCTGGCCGCCCGAGACCCAGCTCGAGCTCCTCGTGACAAGCAGCACGAACCCCGGCCGCGTCGCCGTCGTGACGCCCTCCGGTACCATGGACTTCTGGGGGTGACCGATGGCCGGCAACGCGTACTCCGAGATGGTGTTCTTCATCGCCGCGGCCCTCCTTGCGACGGCACTCCTTGGCGCCGTCTCGACGCTCGCGGACGACCTGTCCGGGGACATGCAGGAACGGGGCAAGTCCTTCTCGAAGGGACTCCGCACGGACATCACGATCATCAACGACGCGACCAAGATGACGAGCGCCACGCTCACGGTCTACGCAAAGAACACGGGCGCCACGTCGCTCGTCGCAAGCCTTACGACCCTGATGCTCGACGGCGTCGTCGCAACGAGCGTGACCTACGATGTCCTCGGGACCACGGACGACACGATCTGGCGGATCGGGGACGTGCTGAAGATGGTGTCGAACGACCTTACGGTCGCAACAGGCGACCACCGCGTCCGCGTCGTCGCGGAGACCGGCGTCGCGGCGGATCTCGACTTTACGAGGTGACGGATGCAGCTCCTCGACTTCTCGCTCGAACGGGACGAACTCTCGGAGCGCTTGGGCGGCGGCCTCCCCCCCGGGACCCTCGTCCTCCTCGAGGGCGAATACGGCGCCGGGAAGAGCATCCTTGCCCAGCGGCTCTCGTACGGGTTGGTCGAGAACGGGCACTCGGTGGCGCTCGTCTCGACCGAGCTTACGACGTCCGGTTTCCTCGACCAGATGGAAAGCCTCCAGTACGACGTCGCGGACCCGATCATCAAGGAGAAGCTCGTCTTCATCCCGGTCCATCCGCTCCTCTCCGCCCGCGCCCCGCGCCGGGACCTCCTCCGGCGGATCGTGAAGGCGAAGCGCATGTACACGAAGGACGTCATCGTCTTTGACTCGTTCTCGAAGTTCCTCGCGGACCACGAGCGCCTGGTCGACGAGGAGACCTTGATCGCGCAGGTCGAGGAGGTCCTGCACCTCTTCAAGCGCCTGAACTCGCGCGGGAAGACCGTCGTCCTCACGTTCGAGAAGGGGCAGGTCCGCGAAGGGGTCGCTGCGATCTTCAAGGAATCCGCCGACCTGTTCCTCTCCCTCACGTTCGAGCTCCTAGGAAACGTCGCCGCGCGCCGGATCGTCGTGAACCGGCTCGCCCGCGCCCAAGGCCGCTTCGGCGACATCATCGGGTACCGCGTCGAGCCCGGCGTGGGCATCGTGATCGAGATCAAGTCCGTCGTCTGAAGGAGAAGGAAGAAGCAAGGAAGGAGAGGGGTATGGACACGCTCGAAGACGCCGTCGCACGGAACCCCCACCTTGCGGACTATCTGTCCCGCTGGGCCGCGGCCGGGAAACCCGCACCGAGGTTCTACCCGTCCGTATCGCGGGACTTGAAGAGCGTGAAGCCGCTGAACCTCATCTACCCCGTGGGGGACCCGATCTTCGTCCACCTCGTGGTCGAGCCGGAAGGGCTGTTCCCCCGCTACTACGCGGTCGAGCCCCGCCTCCTTGCCGAAGACGAAGCCACGTACGAAGCGCTCCGGACACAGGTGTTCCTCCGGGCCCCCGAGGTGCCGGTCCCCGAGAGCGGCGAAGAGTACCGCCAGTCCCTCGAAGACCTCCTCTCGCGGATCGCGAAGGGCGGCCGCGTCACGGTCTCGCGGGGCCTCCGCGGCAAGTCCCTCCCGCTTCCGCCCGTCCTCCTTCAGAAGCTCCGGTACATCCTGTTTCGCGACGTGGTCGAGCACGGGCCGCTGGAGCCCGTGATGCGGGACCCGTGGATCGAGGACATCTCCGGGCTCGGCGTACGGAACGTCCACGTCGTCCACAAGATCGTCGGGACCGTCGAGACGAACATCTCGTGGCCGGACGTCCGGAGCGTCGACGCCTACCTCGAGACGATGACGGAGCGGATGGGCCGGCCCGTCTCCGACTCGAACCCGATCGTCGATGGAGCGCTCCCGAACGGGAGCCGCATCAACGTGATCTATTCGGACGCGATCAGCAAGGGCGGCTCGTCGTTCACGATCCGGAAGTTCTCGGACACGCCGCTTCCGGTGACCCAGATCGTCCAATGGAACACGATGAGCGCGCGCCTTGCCGCCTACCTCTGGCTCTGCCTCGAGAACGGAATGTCCGTGTTCGTCGCGGGCGAGACGGCCTCCGGGAAGACGACGAGCCTCAATGCGATCCTGCCGTTCATCAAGCCGAAGTCGAAGATCTTGACCGCGGAGGACACGCCGGAGGTGCTGCCGCCGCACGCGAACTGGCAGCAGCTCATCACGAGGGACCGAGGCAACCCCGAGGCCCGCGTCACGATGTACGATCTCCTCAAGGCCGCCTTGCGGAGCCGGCCGAACTACGTGATCGTCGGCGAGATCCGGGGCGCCGAGGGCGCGGTCGCGTTCCAGGCGATGCAGACGGGGCACCCCACGATGGCGACGTTCCACGCCTCCTCGGTCGCAAAACTCATCCAGCGCTTCTCCTCGGACCCGATCAACGTGCCCCTTCCGTTCATGGACAACCTGAACGTGGCCTTGATCCAGATGGCGGTCTACGTGAAGGGCAAGATGCTCCGGCGCGTCCTTGCGGTCGAAGAGATCGAAGGATACTCGAAGCGGACGAAGACCGTGATCACGCGCCAGGTCTTCAACTGGGACCCGGTCGCGGACAAGTACCTCTTCTCCGGCCGCAACAACTCGTACGTCTTAGAGAACCTGATCGCCGAGAAGATGGGGTTCTCGGATCGCCGCGACATCTACAAGGAGCTCGACAAGCGCACGGCGATCCTCGAAGAGCTCGTGCGAAGGAAGGAGTTCGACTACCACAAGATGGCGAAGCTGTTCGCCGACTACGCCGAAAAGGGCGATTGCGTCCTGCCGTTCCCGATCGAACAGGTGGTGCCGGCCCGGTGACGGAGACCTTGGAGGCGGCGTGCGCCCGGAGCCCGGACCTCGTCCGGCACCTCGGCGAGCACCGCGCCGCGACCGGCGGACGGACCCCGCGGTACGTGGAGGGGCTCTCGGTCGAAGATTCCGACGGCGACATCGACGTCGTCTACCCCCTCGGAGCCGACGCGTTCGCGCACATCCATCCCGTCGACCGGACGGTCGTCTACACGGTGATCGAGCCCGTGCTCTCGCCCGAGGAGCGCGCGCTCCTTACGAAGATCCGGGACGCGATCTTCGAGGAGGCGATGTACCGGCCGCCCCCGAAGGACCGCGCCGCGCTCGAGGCCGAGGTCGGCTCCCTGTTCGACGTCGTGACGGAGCGGCCGGGCGCCCCGAAGCCTCCCGCGGGCCGCGCCGAGATGCTGAAGTACCACATCCTCCGCGACGTCGCGCGGTACGGTCCCCTCGAACCCCTGATGCAGGACCTGCATCTCGAGGACATCCAGGCGGTCGGCACGAACGCGCTCCACGTGATCCACAAGATCTACGGGATGCTCCCCACGAACGTGCGCTTCACCGACCCCGCGCACCTCGACCTCTATCTCCGGAACCTCTCGGAACGGATCGGACGGCCCGTCTCGGACGCGCGTCCGATCGTCGACGCGACGCTGTTCGACGGCTCCCGCATCAACATCGTGTACTCGGAGGACGTCTCGAGGAAGGGCCCGAGCTTCTCGATCCGGCGCGTCCACGAAGACCCGGTGTCGGTGACCCAGCTCATCGCGTGGAAGACGCTCGATGCGCGGATCGCGGCCTACGTGTGGCTCTGCCTCGAGAACTCGATGTCCCTCTTCATCTGCGGCGAGGCGGCCTGCGGGAAGTCCACCTCGCTGAACGCGCTCCTTTCGTTCGTGAACCCGCGCTCGAAGCTCTACACCGCCGAGGACACGCCCGAGATCCGCCCCCCGCACCCCGTGTGGCAGCGGCTCATCACGCGGGAGACCGGCCCGGAGGAGGCGCGGGTGAAGATGTTCGACCTCTTGAAGGCCGCGCTCCGGAGCCGGCCGAACTACATCGTGGTCGGCGAGATCCGGGGCGCCGAGGGCGCGGTCGCGTTCCAGGCGATGCAGACGGGGCACCCGACCGTCGCCTCGTTCCACGCCGCAAACAAGGTGAAGATGATCCAGCGGCTCACGGCCGAGCCGATCAACATCCCGTTGACGTTCATCGACAACCTCAACGTGGCCCTGTTCCAGCAGGCCCTCTACCGCAAGGGCCGCCTCATCCGCCGGATCGTCTCGGTCGACGAGATCGAAGGATACTCGGAGATCGACGGCGGCGTCATCACGCGGCCCGTCTTCTCCTACGACCCAAGGAGCGACGTCCACTCGTTCCGCGGCAAGAACAACTCCTACATCCTCGAGCGAAAGATCGCGGAGCACCACGGCTACGAGGACCCCCTGCAGATCTACGAGGACCTCGAAGAGCGGGCCGCGATCCTCCAAGCGATGGTCGACCGCCAGATCTTCCACCACCACGAAGTGAACCGCCTCATCGCGGCCTACTACGACCAAGGCGCGAAGGGCCTGCCCTTCCCCGTCGCGACGCGCCAGTCGAACGGGCACGGAGGCGGCCATTAGATGGAGTACCGCCGCGCGTTCCAGAACCTCAACATGCCGCCCGCGCGGTACGTGCTCCTCTACGCGCTCCCGATGCTGGTTGCGGGCGGCGTCTTCGCCTTCGTCTTCGTGAAGTTCGTGGGCGGGCTCTTCCCGTCCTTTCTGCGGATCCCCGCGGGCCTCCTCGTCTTCTCGTTCTCGGTCGCCGTCGCCGTGCTCTACCCCGTGACGATCGCCGACCGGAAGCGGACCGAGATCCACGACGCGATCCCGTTCTTCATGACGCACTTCGGGGTCCTTTCGACCTCGAACATCCCGCGGGCCGAGATCATCCGCATCCTCGGCGAGAAGAAGGCGTACAAGGGGCTTGCGGACGAGATGATGAAGATCTACTCGCTCGTCACGAACTGGAACCTTTCGCTCCCGCAGGCCTGCCGGTTCGTCTCCCGCACGACCCCGTCGCACATCTTGGGCGACTTCCTCGACCGGCTCGCGCACGCGCTGGAGACCGGCCAGAACCTCGAATCCTTCCTCCGGAACGAGCAGGCCGTCGTGATGAAGGAGTACGCGACCCTCTACGAGACGGCGATCTACCGCCTCGAGAACTTGAAGGACATCTACATGTCGACGATGATGGGGGGCGTCTTCTTCATCATCTTCGCCTTGATCACGCCCGCGATCTCCGGGGTCCAGTCGACGAAGCTCGTCACGGGATCCGTGATCCTGTTCGCGTTCCTTGAGATCCTGTTCCTCCTCCTCTTGAAGTTCCGCGTCCCGAACGACCGTCTCTGGCACCAGCTCCCGATCGAGACGCCCGAGGCGACCCGGATCCGGAACGCCCTCGTGGGATCCGCGGCGGCCGCGATCCTCCTTGCGTTCCTCCTTCCCCGCTTCACGCCGCTCCCCACCGGGCTCGCCCTCGCCCTTGCCGTCTCGCCGGTCGCCGCGACGGGCGTCTTCGCCGAGCTCATCGAGGCGAAGATCAAGCGCCGCGAGGACAACTACGGCGCGTTCATCCGGTCGGTCGGTGCCTCGGCGTCCGCGCGAGGGGGGTCGCTCCGCGAGGTCCTGCGGAAGATCAAGACGCACAACTTCGGGCCGTTGACCGAGACGGTGCACAACCTCTACGGGCGCCTCACGTGGCGGCTCTACGACATGCTCGCGTGGAAGCACTTCTCGGCCGAGTCCGGCTCGAACCTCGTCCAGAACTTCAACGACATGTTCATCGAAGGGATCCGCGCCGGCGGCAAGCCCGAGGCGGTGGGCGAGATCATCAGCGACAACGTCGTGCGGATCTTGAACCTCCGGAAGGCCCGCTACTCGACCGCGGGCACGTTCCGCGGCTTGCTGCTCGGGTTCACCGCGGGCATGGCGTTCACGCTCTTTATCGGGATCGGGATGCTCGAGGTCCTCGGCGACATGTTCTCGGCGCTCGCGCCGTCGCAGGGAGTGCTTCCGGTGAGCTTCGACTTCGACATCGACGTGTCGGTCGTGTCCGAGGTGCTTCTCTGGCTCGTGCTCTTCCATGCGCTCGTCGCGGGCGTGATGCTGAAGATGATCGACGGCGGCGCATGGCCCGCGGGCCTCACGAACTTCGTGTTGATGGTTTGGATCGGCGTCATCGTGTCCGTCGTTTCGTCGACTCTCATGGGAAGGATCTTCGTGATCTCCGCGGGGGCAACCGGTTGATTGTCGAATTCGTCAACCGTGGTCCCGTTACAGAAGACGGCTTGACTCACGAATCGTATGTTCCCTTCGGAAAAATGAGGAATGGGCCCCCCCGACCGGAAATCATGGGGTGACACAGCGGCGGGGGGCCCGTGCCTTCCTCGAAGACATTCCATCCCGGTGACACGTTAAATTTTCCTGGAGTGGGCCGCGGCCTTCTTCACGTCCGTTTCGGGAACGGCCTTTGGGGCATCGATTTCTTCCCTAGATCCCCATCGCGACCCGCGCGACGTCCCGGACGCCGGGACCGAGGCCGAGGACGAGGATCGCGAGCTTCACGAGCCCCACGAGCCGCCGGTCCTCCTCGAGGTCCTTCCGGAACACGTGGTCCATGAGGTACACGATCCCCGCGATGAGGAGCACCTTCAAGATCGGGAAGCCCCAGCCGCCGCCAAGCTGCAGGAAATAGTCGCTCACCGGGTGCTTCTCCGAGTACCCGCCGAGGCCGAAGTCGAACGGGTCCTTGATCGCGACGAAGCTCGCGAAGCCGTCCAGCGCGTGCCCGAACAGGATCGAGAGGTTCAGCGGATCCGTGTAGATCGACATCACGGGCGCCTCGTTCCGCGTGAGGCGGCCGAGCGCGTACACGCCGCCCACGGCAAGGATCGTCATCCCGAAGATCGGCGCGAGGACCTCGGGGTGGAGCACGCCGTCCCACGTCCCGACCGGGTCCCAGGTCCTTCCCGCCACCCAGGCCGTGATGAGGACGACCGCGGGGAGAAGGACGAACAATCCGCCGGCGAACGTCGTCACGTTCACGCCGGGCCACTGGTACCGGCGCGACAGCGCCGCAAACGCCGCGATCGCCACGCCCGCGCCGGCGAAGACGACGACCGGCGAGGCCATCGTCGCGAAGCGGTCGAACTGGAGCGCGTAGATGAGCGAATAGCAAGAGGCCAGGAAGGCAAGGAGAAGGGCGAAGACGAGGGTGGTCCGCGAGCGCGCGACGCGGCCCCGGAGCGAGGCGAACCAGACGCCGAGAAGGACGAAGAGGAGCGCGAACGCGGCCATCGTGAAGTAGATGAACGGACTGATGAAGAGGTACACCCACGGCGTCGCGGGGTCGCAGGGGAACCTTCCGTCGTCGAGGCAGAAGATGCTCGTGTCCTCGAGCGCGCGCGCGAGCGGCCCGAGGAGCGAGATCGGGACGAGGGCGAGCACGAACCCGGGGCCGGTGTCGACGTCGAACCGTTGGAGGATCTGCGTGTAGACGGCGTAGAGGAAGAGCGCAAGGAGGATCCCGTAGCCCGCCTCGGCGACGAGCGTGTAGCCTTCGTCGGCGGTGATCCCGTCGTGGGTCGCGACACCGCGCTGGCTTGCGTCCGCGACGGTCGGGCCCCAGAAATGGCGCCACAGGAAGCGGTCGTAGAAAAGGTCCGGTTCGAGCACGAGGCCCGCGACGAGCACGAGGAGCGGAAGGCCCAGCGCCACGGCCCAGACGACAACTTTCCGGCTCTCGTAGAACGCGTCCCATCGTTCCCCGAGCGTGGCCACGCCGTGCGCACGCCCGCGCGTCTATATGAGGACTTCGTTCGACGCTGCAAGCCACCGTCCCCATGCTCGTAGGGCCGGTGGACGTGCCCATGAAATCCCTCCTCCGTCCTTCGTACAATCCCGAACGCTTATTATCGGGGGCGGTCCTCGTGGTCCCGGATGGACGGGTCCTCGTTCACGAAGTCGAAGCTCATGGAGTTCCCTCGGCACGTGCTCGTGGGCCACGACGTGTTGGGCGACGCGGGCCGGTTCTGCCGGGACCTGGCGCTCGAGGGCCCCGCGACCCTCGTCGTCGGCCGGAAGACGCGGAAGATCGCCGGCGACGCCGTCGCCTCCTCGCTCGAGGCGGACGGCGTGAAGGTCCAATCGATCGAAGTCCGGGGCGCGACCCGCGCGAGTGTTGCCGCGGTCGACCGGCAGGTCCGCGAGACGCACTCCCGCTTCCTCCTCGGGGTCGGCGGCGGATCCGTGATCGACGTCGCGAAACTCGCCGCGGCCGAGGCCTCGCTCTCGTTCGTATCGGTGCCGACGACGGCGAGCCACGACGGGATCACGAGCCCGCGCGCCTCGATCGAGGAGGAGCGCGGCAAGGCCTCGCTCCAGGCGCACGCGCCGGTCGGCATCCTCGCGGACACGCACGTGATCGTGAAGGCGCCGTACCGGACGCTCGCCGCGGGCTGCGCGGACGTGATCAGCAACTCGACCGCGGTCCTCGACTGGAAGCTCGCGCACCGCCTGAAGGGCGAGGAGTACTCGTCGTTCGCCGCGGTCCTTGCCGAGACCGCGGCCGAGATGATGATCGAGAACGCGGGCGCCGTGAAACCGAACCTCGAAGACTCCTGCTGGATCGTCGTAAAGAGCCTCATCGTCTCGGGGACCTCGATGAGCGTCGCGGGGTCCTCGCGCCCCGCCTCGGGCGCCGAGCACATGGTGAGCCACA
>JBQTJL010000308.1:0-5236 GCA_052387135.1 Methanobacteriota archaeon
TCCACACGGCGACGGAAGCGCTCGACCCCGCCTTCGGCTCGTACACGGCGAGTGCGTGGGGCACGGACTGCGCCGCCGACGGCACGATCACGCTGCTGCCCGGCGACTCGAAGACGTGCACCATCACGAACGATGACGACGCCGCGTTCCTCAAGTTGGTCAAGACGATCGTGAACGACAACGGTGGAACCCTCACGATTTCGAACGTGACCCTCCGGATTGACGGCACCACGGTGGCGAACGACACGGCGACCGAGGTCGCCGCGAACACGGTCCACACCGCGAGCGAGGACGCGATCGCGGGCTACGCCGCGTCCGCCTGGGGCGGCGATTGCGCCGCGAACGGCACGACCACGCTGCTTCCGGGCGACGACAAAACGTGCACAATCACGAACGACGACATCCAGCCGCTCCTTACGGTGATCAAGGTCGTCGTGAACGACAGCGGGGGCACGGCGAACGTGAGCTCGTTCACGTTGCTCGTCGACGGATCCCCCGTCGCGAACGGGACGCCGACGGGCGTCTCGGCCGGGACCCACGTGGTGAGCGAGAGCGGCGCCGCGCTCGCGAACTACTCGGCGACCTTCTCCGGCGACTGCGGCCCGACCGGCCTCGTGACGCTCGCGGTCGGCGAGGCGAAGACCTGCGTCATCACGAACGACGACATCGCCAAGGTCACCCGGACGCTCGGCTTCTGGCAGACGCACACCGCGTTCACGACGTCGATCTTCACGACGAAGCTCGGCGGGACCATGACGCTCGGGAACGCGACGCACAACGTCACGCTCGACACGACCGGCAAGCTCTTCGGCGGCTACTTCGCCTCGATCTCGAAGACCTCGGTCGGCGCGAAGCGCTCGCCCCTCGACCAGGCCCGGATGCAGCTCGCCCAGCAGCTCATCACCGCGAAGCTGAACTGCGCGGCGTTCGGATGCACCGCGACGATCCAAGCCCTCGTCGCGGGCGCCGACGCGGCCTACGGCGGCACGAGCCGGACCCTGATGCTCACGTACGCGAGCGCGCTCGATGCGTACAACAACGGCGACGATTCGGCCCCGATCCCCGTCTCGCTCGGGGCGCCGGGCCCGGCCACTCCCAAGGTCTCGAAGGCGCTCGCGAACATCCCGTTCTGGGACGCGCCGTGACCTCCCGCCGCAGGTCCGACCGGGCGCCTAAGGGGGGAGCGGGCCGAGGTCGGCCACGCCCTCGAATCCGGGTCCGATGACCCGGAGGGTCGCGTCCGCGGCCCCACGAAGTCCGGTCCCGATGCTTACCGCGACGGACGCGCTTCCGTCCGGGCCCCCGTCGAAGGCCACGCGGAACGCGCCGCCGGGTCCGGACACATCGAGCACGTAGGCCGCGTCCGGCACGAGCCCGACGCCCTGTAGGATCACGCCGGCCTCGTGGCGCCCGTCCGCGGTCGGCCGGAGCGACAGGAAGCCTTGCACCAGGCCGTTCCCGTCCGGCGCGCGAAATTCGAACGGACGAGCCACGGCGGCCACCGTCACGATCGCGTGGGTGGTCCGTTGCCCGATGTTTGCGTCGGCCACGATGCGGAGCTCGTACGAGGCGTCACGGACCGGTCGCGGCGTCGCCCACGTCGCGGACCAGCGGCCCGTCGATTCGTTGACTTCGAGGTCCCCGCCGGCCGCGGGGTCCGCCGCGCCGACGAGCCGGACCGTCCAGTTTGCCGCTCGAACGACGAGCGACGCCGGAGCCTGGACTTCGAGCACGTAGAGGAGCCCGGGCTCCAACCGCGAACCCGGCTCGGGATCGAGGACGACCAGGTCCTCCGTGCTGGATCCGCCGCCGCCCCCGCCGCCGCCCCCGCCGGGAGCAGCCGTCCCCCCGGACGGTGTCCCCGCGCCCCCGGCCGTGCCGCCCGGGGTCGGCGCCGTGGGGACCGTCGGAGCCTCGGCCTCCCGACCTTCCGGGACCTGCGGGGCGAACGGAGCCGGGGGCCCGGAGAGGTCCGGCCCGGACGCCGGCGCCGACGGCGAAGGCGCGGGCGCCCCGTGGGATTCGCCGGCGCCGCCGCGCCCGGCACCGACGTCGGTGCCCGCGTCCTCGGCCCCGGGGTCGGCGGCGCCATGGCCCGCCGCGTCATCGGACGGCGGCGGTGGCACCGGGCTCGTGGAAAGGAGCAGCAGGGCGACGATCGCGGCGATCCCCAGCCCGTCGCGGACGCCCTTCGATTCCTTCAGCGGACCGAGGCGTGCCGCCCACTCGGCGACGGTCCCCCAACGCATGCGCAGTCTTGCGGTCGCACCTTGCTTATGCCCCCTTTGAGACGTATCGTGAGGGGACTTGCGGAGAGACGGGCGGATCAGCGTTGCGCGGTCGTCGTCATGGAGGCCCCCGCGGTCGCCGAGGCGTCCGCCTGCGACGTCGCGACGAGACTCGCCACGTTCGTACCGCTTTTTGCCGGCGCCTTCACCGTGACGGTAACGGTCGCCGACGCGCCCGCTTCGAGTTGCAGGGCCGCAGCCGAGAGCGTGCCGCTCCATCCGCCCTTGAAGCCGGATAGGGAGAGGCCGAGCGTGTCCGCCGCGGAGCCGGTGTTCGTCACCACGAACGCGTAGGTCACCGTGCCCTTCGGCGCGACCGTCGCGCTCTGCGACGAGGGCGAGACCGAAAGGCCCCGCACGACGGGCGAAGGCGAGGGCGATGGCGATGGCGAGGCGGCCGCCGCGAGGTCGACGCGGACGAGGCCCCAGCCGTACGAGTCGTCGCGGCCGGACGCGCCGCGGTCCTCGGCCGTCGACTCGAGCGCCTGCCGGACGCCCGCGTTCGTACGTTCGGGCCGCGCCGATTTGAGGAGCGCCGCGGCGCCTGCGACGTGCGGCGTCGACATCGACGTGCCGCCCGCGCGCGCGTAGGCCGTGTCCGATGTGTGCCAAGCGGAGAGGATGCCGGAGCCGGGCGCCACAAGATCGACCTCGGGGCCGGTCGCGGAGAAGTAGCAGAGGTTCTTCTGGTCGTCGACGCACCCCACGGCGACCGCGTTCGTGTAGCGGGCGGGATAGAGCACGCAGTTCGTGCAGGGTCCGCCGTTCCCGGCCGCGGCCATGATGACCGCGCCCTTGTTCCAGGCGTACTCGACGGCGTCCTGCAGGGCCGACGACCCGGAGGACCCCCCGAGCGACATCGAGATCGCGAACGCGCCGCGGTCCGCGCACCAGCGCACCGAGCTTGCGACCGCGCTCATCGCGCCGGACCCCGACGCGTCCATCGCCTTCGCGGCAAGCAGCGACACGCGTGCGACCCCCGCGATGCCGACGCCGTTGTCGATCGTGGCGACGGCCGTGCCGGCGACGTGCGTGCCGTGCCCGTTGTCGTCCCACGGATCGCTGTCGCCGTGCACGAAGTCCTGTCCGCCCGTGTAGCGGCCGACGAGGTCCTCGTGGGTGTAGCGGACTCCCGTGTCGACGATGCAGACCGCCACGGAAGACGACCCGAGCGTCGTGTCCCACACGACCGGCGCCCCGATGAGGCTGGGACCGTACGTGGAGCCGTATTGGGCGTCGTTCGGGACGTACGCAAGGAGCGGCAAGACCGGGTCCGGCTCGACGTACCGGACATGGTCATCGGCCCCCGCGCGCGCCTCGAAACGATCCGGCGGCGCCTCCACCGTGATGAAGCCCAACATCTCGTCGACGGCGAGGACACGGCCGCCGTGGAAATCCGCCCCCGGCGACGTCGCGGGACCCGGCCCGTGAAAGCCTACGACGAATCGGGCGCGGCCGACGCCGTCCGAAGCGCCGGGACCGTCGTCGCCGACGGCAGTGGCTGCGCTCGGAAGCAGAGTCAACGACAGGGCCAAGGCTCGCGCTAGTCCGTTCATAGGGTCCCCTTTAGAATGTCGCGCAGCGTCACCCGCGGCGGGCATCCGCCGTCTGGAACGGCCTGTATTTAGTTTCTTGTCGTATTCCCGCGTCGCGAGAGGCCTGCCACGTGAGGCTGTCGCCCCCGCCGGTTCCTTGGTTTCCGTGCGTCACCCTTATCATGTCCCCGGACCATCGGACGACGGGAGGATCCCAATGGCTTGGCGCCGTTCGACCACCGCCTTCGTCGTAGCGACCGCGATGCTTCTCGTGGTCCCCGGTCTCGTCCCGATCCAGACCGCGGTCGGTTCGCGAGACGCCCCGCCCGTGGCCTGGCCGCTCGACCGGGACGGAAACGGTCTCGACGACGACCTCGACCGCGCGCTCGCCGACGGGACCCCCGGCCTCGCCTACCTCCACGTCCACTATGCGCGGCGCCCGACCGCGGACGACACGGCGCTCCTTGCGGACCGCTTCGGTGCGACCCGGACCTACGTGTTTGCGCATTGGGACGACGTGCAGGTCGAGATCCCGTTCGCACGCGCGGCGGAACTCGCGGAGGCGCCCGGCGTCTGGGGCGTCGAGATGCTGCATCCGGCCACGCTCGACCTTGCGACGTCGGTCTCGGCGATCCGTGCGAGCCCGTACGCGGGCGCGACCACGGACGGTCTCGATCACACGCTCGCTGCGCACGCGGCCGGCTTCCGGGGCGAAGGGATGGTGATCGCGATCCTCGACACCGGGATCGACAACCTCCACCGGACCCTCGACGACCTCGACGACGACCCCACGACGAACGACCCGAAGCTCGTGACCGGGGCCGATTTCTCGCTGGGCTTCTCCGGGCCCGCCTGCATCGACCCCGAGGACAACGACATCCACGGAACCCACGTCGCCTCGACCGCCGCCGGAACGGACGCGGGCGGCCTCCTTCCCCCCGGCGTCGCCCCGAAGGCACGCCTTGTCGACCTCCGGGTCCTTACGGTGGGCGGCCTCGGCGTCTCGTGGCCGACGGGCGCCTCGCTCGCGCTCGACTGGGTCCTCTCCTACAACGCCGGCACGTCGTGCTTCGGTCCGCCGGGACCCGACGGGATCGACGTCGTGAGCATGAGCCTCTCGCTCGACACCGGAAACCCGCAGTCGTCGATCGCGCAGAAGATCAACGACGTGGTCCGGAGCGGCGTCACCGTCGTGATCTCGGCGGGGAACGCGGGGCCCGGCGCGCTCACGCTCACGAAGGGCCCCGACGGTGCGATCCTCGTCGCAAACGGGGACGACCGCGCGACGGTCTCCCGCGACGACGACCGCCTTGCGAGTTCCTCCTCGCGCGGGCCCCGCCTCGACGACGGCGACCTCGACTTCCTCGACGAGCTCCGGCCGGACATCGCGGCCCCCGGGACCGCGATCGAGGC
>JBQTJL010000309.1:0-5706 GCA_052387135.1 Methanobacteriota archaeon
GATCTCGACGAACAGCGGGACCGCGACCGAGGGGCTCGTCACGATCGCGACGCCGACCGGAAGCCGCTGGAGCTCGGCCTCCCATTCGGTCCCGAGGC
The DNA here is from genome assembly GCA_052387135.1 of Methanobacteriota archaeon. Classification (GTDB taxonomy): domain Archaea; phylum Thermoplasmatota; class SW-10-69-26; order JACQPN01; family JBQTJL01; genus JBQTJL01. Next base: position 99 of record JBQTJL010000309.1, read on the forward strand.
CCTCGACCGAGGCGACGATCGCCTTCAAGTCGTTCGGGTTCGTGACCTTCAAGACGAACTGGGTGTTGCACTGGGAGAGCACGTTCTTGTCGACCTTCGCGGGCCGCTGGGTGACGACGCAGAGACCGAGCCCGAATTTCCGGCCCTCGGAGGCGACGGTCCGGAGGATGTCGCCGGCGAGCGCTGCGCCGAAAGTGCGCTCGGGGCAGAAGTGGTGCGCCTCTTCGACGACCAGCATGCAGGGCGGGATCCGGTTCCGCTTCCGCTCTTCGAAGAGGGAGCGCGTAAGACGTGAGACCACGATGTCCTGGATGTCCGGCGCCGAGCCGCGGAGGTTCACGACGGTGGCCTGGCCGCGCTTCACGAGCGCCGTGATCGGGGTCCCGACCTCGTCGAAGAGCCGAAGGTCCTGGAGGTATTCGAGCGCGGAGATGAGGTTCCATTTGAGCGCGCTCTGGTTCCTTCGCACCTCCTCGACGATGTCGTCCAGCGCATAGTCGCGCCCGCGCTCGGACAGTTTGCGGACCGCCTGGTGGAGGAGCCCGGCCTGCGCGTTCGAGAGCTTCGCGCCCACGAGCTCGGAGAGCTCCCGCGCGTCGAGGTTCGTGCCGTCGAGCGTGAGGCGGACCGCGTTCGGGTTCACCTGCGTGTCCGGGGAGTACTCGATGACCTGCTCCGCGTACCCCCGCGGCTTCACGCCGAAGCGGCGCAGCGCGCCGTGGTCCGCGCCTTCCTTGTTCGGGGAGCTCAAGGAGGAGTGCTCGCCGTGCGGGTCGACGACGACGAGCGGGACGTTCCGCTTCAGCAGTTCCTCCATGAGGACGCCGACCACGTAGGACTTGCCGGCGCCGGTCTTCGCAAGCACCGAGACATGCTTCTGGACGAGCCCGTTGATCTCGAGCTCGACCCGGACGTCGTGGCCCTTGATCATGCCGACGTAGGCGCCCTGGACGCCCGCGAGCCCGAGGACCTCGGCGAGCAGGCCCTCGTCGGCGCGAAAGACCGTCTCTCCGGGCCGGAACGGCGTCCGCGGCGGCTGCACGTAGCCGCGGCGGTCCCGGTAGCCGATCACGAGGACCTCGGCCGAGAGGCGCTCGTCGCGGGCGCCGGGGACCGCGCTCCGGGCGACCTCTTCGAGCGAGAGCGAGGATTCGCGCGTGATGTCGAAGACCTGTCCCACGACCCAGCCGTCGGTCTCGTGCTTCACCTGGACGTAGTCTCCGCGGCGGAGCCGGGCGTCCTGGACCCCGAGGCGGAAGCGGGTCGAGCCCACGGTGCCGAAGATCAACCCGACCTTCTCGCGCATCCCGGCCGGGGGAGCACTCCTTGAGACTATATATTCTGCGCCGGCGCGACGTCGGGCACGGGGCGGACGAGCGCGGGGACCGCGAGGAGCTCTCGGGGCTTCTGCAGGACGGCGAAGTGGTTGTCCGGGAGCCGGGAGCCGGTGAGCGACGCGCTCCAAGATTCGCGGAGGAGGAACCCGGCGCGCTTCGCGGACGTGACGAGCTCCCGGTTCGTCATGAGATGATAGAACCGCGGCGCACGGACGCCTTCGATCATCCACGGCACCTCGATGTCGCCGAACTCTCCGCCGGCCCTTCCGCGCCGGAACGGGTAGAGGAGGGCTTCGCGGAGGAAATGGGCGAGGAAGCGGTCCTGCCACAGGGCCCAGACCGAGACGAAACAGGTCCCGCCCGGCTTCAGCACCCGGAGGATCTCGCGGAGCGACTTCACGCGGTCTGCCTTCCCCGGGACGTGATGGAGCCCGGCGACGAAGATCACATGGTCCACGGAGGCGGAGGCAAGCGGAAGATCGACCGCGGAGGCCGCGACGACGCGCACGTCCGCGTCGCGTTCGCGGCGGCGCGCCTCGACGATGCGCAGGAACTCGAGGCTGAAATCGAGCGCGATCGGCTTCAGCCCGAGCTCGGCAAGGAGGAACGCGTGTCGGCCGTTGCCGCAGGCAAGGTCCAAGACGCGTCCGCCGGGGTCGAGTCCCGACGCGTACGCGCGGACCTCGGCCCACGGCTCGCCGCGGGCCGCCGAGAAGCGTTCCGCGATCCGGTCCCACTCGCGGCGCGTGGACGAGAGCGTCGCCGGAGCCACGGTCCCCGAAGATGCGCGCGCCTCTTTAGGCTTTGAGGCCCGGCAGCGCCCCAAAAAGGACTCCGCGCCAAAAAGCCTTAAGTGCCCTCCGGACGTGCCTCGGCCGATGGATGCGCTGCGGCGCCCCCTCATCCTCGTCGCGGGCCCGGGTGGCTCGGGGAAGACGACGGTCGCGGCGGCACTCTCCCTCGCGCTCTCTACCACCGAGGGCCCGGTCGCGCTCGCGTCGCTTGCGGACCCGCGCGAGCACGCAGGACTCCTCGGCGAGCCCGTCCGCCCGGAACCCGACGGCGAGGGCGCGGTGCGGCTCGTCGAGATGGACGGGACCGCCGCGGTCCGACGGTTCCTGAAGCGGCACGCGCCGGGCGCCGAGGCCCGCGCGGAGCGCCACCCGTTGTTCGGGATGCTCCTCGAACAGGTCCCGGCGCTCACCGAGGCCCTGTTGTTGGGCCGCGCCGTCGAGCTTTCGCGGGGGCCGGACGCGCGGCACGTGGTCGTCGACGTGGGCACGCCTGGGCTCGACCTTCGGCCGCTCGCGGCACCCCATCAGGTCGAGACGATCTTCCGGCACGACGGCCTCGGGACGCTCGCGGCAAAATACTATGGCTACTACCGAACGTTGAAGCGCGTCCAGAGCGGGCTTGGAGGCCTCCTCCGGGGGCGCCGCGAGGAGGAGGACGGGCCCGACCTTTCGGCGATCCTCGACCGGCTCGCCGCAGACATCCGCAGGATCGGGGAGGCGTTGAAGGACCCGTCGAGGACGTCCCTCGTCGTCGTCGCGACGCCGCAGCACCGCGACGTGCGCGAGGTCCGGAGGCTCCGCGAAGGGCTCGCCGCGACCACGGGCCTCGTGCCGGCCGTCCTCGTGGTGAACCGCCTGGTCGACGCCGCGAGCGCGCGCGAATCGAAGTTCCTCGCGGCCGAGCATGAGGCGCAGAAGACCCATGCGGCGATCCTCCGGGACGACGTGCCCGTGCCGACCGTCGCCCTGCCGGCGATCCCCGGCGGGATCCACGGGCGGGCCGACGTGGAACGGCTCGTCTCGGCGTTCGCCCGCTAGAACGCCCCGATGACGATCGCCGTCGCGACGAGGAGGAAGGCCGCAAGCCCCCATGCGGCTGCCTTCGCAGTTGCCTCCGACATGACGTGTGACCTCCGTGAACCGGGAGACTCACGATACGTCCTATAGGTGCGGTCTGCGGGGCTTGCCCAAGCCGGGGTCGGGTAGCGCCTTAAAGGCCGGGGAACCCTTCGAGCGTGAGGAACGCCTTCGAACGCATGTGGACGTTCGGGATGCCCTTTGCGCGGAGGCGCGCTCGGAGGATCTTGTCGTTCGTCACGACGATCCCGGAGAGCTTCTCGGCGAGCCGCAGGATGCCCGCGTCGCCCTCGGCGTCCGTCTTCTCGATGCGGAACGTCTTGGCAAGTTCGATCGCGAGCTTCGCTTCCTGCGCGTCCTTTCCCGCGAGCTTCTTCGTGAGGCCCTTCAACTCGTCGAGCACGGTCGAGGGGACGACGACGTCGAAGTCGAAGTCGAGGATCCGCTTCAACTCGCTTTCGATGTCGACGTGGAACTGGAACTGCATCATGAGCGCGTTCGAGTCCAAGAGCACGACGCGCCGCTCGGGCGGCGGCGTGGGGACGTCGCCCGTCACCCCTTGATCACCCCGAACCCGATGAGGCGCCACCGCCCGGCGACCCGGCGCGAGATCGCGACCCGCGCTTTAGCCTCGGCGCAGACGGGGAGCTTCAAGTCCAAGTCGACGTCCTCGCCGCGCGCCGAGCTCACGGTGCCGACGGTGGTCGCCGTGCCGACGTTCAGCATCAGCGGTTCGCGCGTCTTCACGGCTTCGACCTTGAGGTCCTCCTCGGTCCCGACGACGCGTTCGAGAAGGTGGAGCGAGAGGGAGAGCGTCTGGCGGACCGGCGGGAGCGTCCCCGGGGTCCCCGCGAGCTTCCCGGTGAGGCCGTCCGCCTTCGTGACGGCCGGGTCAAGGAGCGTCCCGATCCCGACGAGGCCGCCGGGGTTCACGGACTTGTAGGAGCGGCCGCCGGTGACGAGCCCCGTGATCTCGGTCGTGACGGGCTCCCAGCGCGTGCGCCCGTGCTCCTCGATCTTGCGGCCGGGGTTGATCTCGACCTCGTCCCCGACCTTGAAGACGCCTTGGAGGAGCGAGCCGCCGATGACGCCGCCCGCGATCTCGGTGGGTTCGGTGCCGGGGCGGTTGATGTCGAACGAGCGCGCGATCGCCATCCGCGGGGGCTTCTCGGGGTCGTGCGTGCCCGTGGGAATGAGTTTCTCGATGGTCTCGATCAGCACGTCGATGTTGATGCTCTGCTGCGCCGAGACCGGGATGATCGGGGCGTGCTCGGCGATCGTCCCTTTGACGAACGCCTGGATCTCCTTGAAGTTCTCGAGCGCGCGCTCCTCGGTGACGAGGTCGATCTTGTTCTGGACGACGATGAGGTTCTTCACCCCGATCACCTCGAGCGCCATCAGGTGCTCGCGCGTCTGGGGCTGCGGGCATTTCTCGTTCGCGCCGACGAGGAGGAGGGCGCCGTCCATGATCGCGGCGCCAGAAAGCATCGTCGCCATCAGCGTCTCGTGGCCGGGCGAGTCGACGAACGAGACGCAACGGAGGAGCTTCGATTTCCCGCCGCAGGTCTTGCAGGTGTCGCTCGTCCCGAAGCCTTCCGAGCCCTTGCAGAGCTCGCACTTGAAGAACGCGGAGTCGGCGTAGCCGAGCTTGATCGAGATGCCGCGGCGGACCTCCTCGCTGTGCTTGTCGGTCCATTCGCCGGTCAAGGCCTGCGTCAACGTCGTCTTCCCGTGGTCGACGTGACCGATCATGCCGATGTTGACTTCGGGCTGCCGGGGGACCTTCATGGGGGGCCCGCGCTCACTTCTTCTCTTGCTTTGCAGGCAGGAGCTCGTCGACCGGCTTCGGGCCGGATTCGACGATCTTCGCGTTGATCTGGAGCGTGTTCGGCGAGATCTCGGACCCGCGGAAGGTCTTCTTCTTCCGGGCGCCGGGCCGCGGCGGGGAGTAGCCCACGCCGCCGGAGACGAGGATGCGCTTCCGGGCCGAGCTTGCAAAATCCGGCCGCATCGGGAAGCCGTCCTTGTCGCAGCCGCCGGTGACCTCGACCTTGTAGCCGGGCAGTCCGAGGAACATGCCGTCGACCTCGTCGCCGATCTTCTTCCGGACGAGGACGTTCGCGTGCTGGCCGCTCACGGCGACCTGGTAGGACTTCCCGTCCTTTGGGTTGCTTACGACGACCTTGAATTCGACCATACGGGGACCTGCCTTATATAGGCTGGATTGGAAGGTAAGAGCGTAAAAGCACGAACCCTTTGATAAAGGTATGCCCCGGTCTTAGCCTCGGAGACCGAGCGTGTGGAGCGCCCGGCGCCACGCATCCTGGTCCGCGACGACGAGGCGTCGCGCCTGTTCCGCGATCTCGCGCTCGCCGCCGACGCCGCCCGCGGAGACGACCT
>JBQTJL010000310.1:0-3263 GCA_052387135.1 Methanobacteriota archaeon
GGGGCAGCGTGTAAAGGGCTACGAATTCCTTGAACTCGAAGAAGATCTCGTGGATCTCGGGCGAGGTCTCGAGACAGTAACTCCGGGGCCCCGGCGCCGCCCGGTAATAGATGTAGATCCAGTTCCCGAACCGGATGGTCACGAGCGAAAAGAACGATTGGAGCGCCGCGAGGATCCGCAGGTCCCGATACGCTTCGAGCCGCCCCGTGTACAACAGATAGGCGAGGTACGCGCAGACGGTCGAGACGATGACGTACACGGTCGCGGAGACGCCGTGGAGCGCCGACGGGATCGCATACCGGCTGTCACCGAGGAGCGAGGCGACGGGCGCCGTCACCATCGCAGCGACCGAGACGACCCCCACGGCCGCCGCGAGAAAATAGGCGAGCGTCCAATCCGTCCGCCCCGACGCCGCGCCGGCGCCCTGCATGACCGCCAGGGGGACGGCCGCCTCGTGAACCCTTCGGCGATTCTCCCTTCCCGGGAATCATGGTACGATTCGTGCGGAAACCTCCCCAGGATGACCGCTTCGGGAAACCTTCACGTACCGTCCAAAGAGAGCCCATCTCGATATCCCATGCGCGCCGAGCACCCGACGCTCACGAAGACAGCGCCCGAGATGTCGACCGACCACCTCCACGCGCATCGCACGGCGAAGGTGATGGAGCTCATCGGGACCTCCCGCGTGAGCTTCGAGGACGCGATCCAGCATGCGATCGCGGATGCGTCCGCCACGATACGCGGACTCTCCGGCGCCCAGGTCCGGCACCTGAGCGTCCGCATCGAGAACGGCAAGATCGCCGAGTACAAGGTCGATCTCAAGGTCGCGTTCGGGATCGAGCGGACCCCGCACCTCTAGGCGCTCGTACCGCATTTCCGGGCCGCGTCAGTGGGTCCGGGCCCCGGTCGTGGCCCGCGCCTTCACTTCGGAACGGGCCCCCATGCGGTTGTACAAGGACGCGGACGCGGCCGCGATCGCCCACACGAAAAGGCCCCACGTCACGAATCCCACCGCAAGGTCGGTCCCGGACAGGGCCTCGGTCCGTTCGACGACGGTCAAGTCGAGGGTGTGCGCCCACGTCCCCGCGACGTAGACCAACGCTCCCGGAATGAGGAGCGAGATCGCCGCGCATGCCGCGTAGGCCACGAGTCCGACGATCGTCACTGCGTTCGCCAATGGAATCGTGCGTACCATCTGGGATCACCATCGGAGGTTCTTTTTGTCCTCCATATCAAAGGGTACGCTGATTCGCGGCGTCGATTTCGAGGGTCGGATGGGCTGCACGGCACAGTGCCCGCTGGGAGGCCCGGAATCCGGCCGCGTTCGATGCGATCGCGAACGCAAGGAGCGGGGGCCGGTCGAGACCGAACGGCGCCCAGTGGCGGCGCGTGCGGCGTTCGACGGCGGTCGTCGAAATGCCCCTCACTGCCGCGGCGGGTGGCGGATCCCGTCGGCCGCGTCCCCGAGCCCGAGGAGCCGCTCGACGGCGAGGAGCCGTCCGACTTCCGCCCGCCGATCGTCGAGGTCGGCCCCGAGGTCGGCAAAGAGCCTCTTCGAACGTGCCTCGACGACGGCGCCCCCCGTCGCGCGGAAATAATCGGAGGCGAGGGTCTGGATCTCGTCCAGTGCGTCGAGGGCCCGGCGAAGCGCCCGCTCCGGGTCTTCCCGCGCGACCTCGGCGCGGAGGCGGTCCATCTCGTCGAGGATCTGGCCGCGGCGCCGGGCGGAGGCCACGCCGGCTCCTTCGAGGACCGCGGCCTCCTCGGGGTCGTCTTGGGCCCATGCCAAGGCCTCGAGGAGGAACCGCTGGATCGCGACCTCATGGAGTTCGGCAAGCTGGAGTCGGCGAAGGTCCGCAAACGAAGTCATTTCGTTCCCCCCTTCACGATGAGGACGGACGCGCGCGCCTCGTGGGCGACGCGTCGGGCCAAGGAGCCCGCGACGACGCTGCCGATGCCGGATCGCCCGCGGGATCCCACCGAGACGAGCCCGGCATCGAGGCGGGCCGCGCGTTCGAGGATCGCGTCGGCGGCTCCTTCGATCGCAACGTCCCACGAGATCCCGGCCCGTCCGCGCAAAGGCTGGAGGCCATGGAACGCAAGATCAAGGAGCGCGTCGCCGGACGGAAGATCGAAGACGGGGGGCGGGAACGCGTGGAGGATCGTAAGGTGCGCCTGCCATGCTCGGGCGAGTGCGGCCGCAAGCATCGCCGCCCGCCGGCTCGGGACCGCGCCGTCGTAGGCGGCGAGGAGCCGCGCGGGCCGCGGCGGGCCCTTCGCGACAAGCAGGCTCGCGCCCACGTGGTCCGAGACCGCGTCGGCGACGCTTCCGAGGGCCAGGCGTCCGATGGTCCCTCGCCGGTGGGACCCGACGATCACGAGGTCGGATCCAGAGGTCGCGGAGAGCCGTGCGATCTCGTCCGCCGGAGGTCCCCAGGCGAGTCGACGTTCCGAACCCAAGGCGCGCGTCCGGAGCACGGTCGCGGCCCGCTCGAGGGTCGTGCGTCCCGTCGTCTCGCGGGCGTGCTCGATCTCTTCGAGGGCGCGGGCGCCGAGCGAGCCTTCAAGAAGCGCGGGATCCTGCGGCGGAATCACGTGCGCAAGGAGCACGCGCCCGCCGAACGCGATCGCGATGTCGCGGGCCCAGGCCGCGACGTGCGTCGACGCCGGGCCGCCGTCGGTCGCCGCGAGGATCCGCCGGAAGGCGGGCAACGCCGTTTCCGTCGCGGAGCGTGCCGCTCCCGCGGACATCGTCACGCCGGCACCTCTTTTCGCCGGACCACCATTGCGCATTCCACGTCGCCGCGCGGAACGAGGCGATCCCAGCGGATCTCCGTGAACACGCCCGGCGCCGCGATCCGTGCGGCCGCCTCGTGGACGAGCCGGCACATGTGGCAGACGCGCGGGTCGCCGCGTGCGGCCGGGGCGAGCGGGCAGTACGGGCCTGCGACCCGGAGACGCCCGTCGTCGATGTCGACGTCGAGGAGACCGCGCCAGGCCGGGAGCGCGCGACCCACGTAGAAGGTGAGGAAGGTCGCCTCGTCCCATTCGCGGATGCCGTAGATTTCGGCCAATCCGTCGAGGATCCGGGGCGCGATCGCGGCCGCGGTCTCGGCCGCGGCAAGGCCCGCGGGCTCGCCCGGGACGAACCGGGGCAGGGCTTCGGGCCGGAGATTCCGCCGGAACACGGAGGCGGCGCGGGCGTCGAGGATCTCTTCGAGCGCGCGTCCGGGCATCATCCGGTCACCTCGAGCGTGCCGACG
>JBQTJL010000311.1:0-2095 GCA_052387135.1 Methanobacteriota archaeon
GCTTCGTCTCCTCGGGCGTATCCCACCGAGCGATCTTCAAGACGACGCGCCGCACGAGCGTCTCATCGCGCGCGAGGAACGTCCGCGCGAAGCCGCCTTCGCCGAGCGGCTTCTCGATGCGGTAGCGTCCGAGGAACTTCGTCCCCGTGGCGAGACCCGCGGTCGAGATCCCGACCGCGCCCCGCGCCGAAAGCTCGAGGATCGCGTGTTCCCGCTCGCTGATCCCGAGACGCCGGCGAAGGGCCGCAAGCACCGGATCGGCGCCCGCGTCGGTGCCGGCCGCGATCGCGCGCTCCAGCGTCTGCCGGTACGTCTCGCGGTCCTCCCGAATCTTCGCCTCCGCGACCGCGCGGGCGTCGCGGCGGCGCTCGCGGATCTTGAGGGAACCGGCGGCGAGCCCGACCGTCGCAAGGAGCGCGATCGAGGAAAGGCCCCAGAATTGCGAGACGCCGAACGGCTCGACGTACCAGGCGGCCGGCGCGATGGGCTCGGCGGAGCCGACCTCAAAGGGAAGCTCGACGGGCCCCTCGGCCGCGACGTCGTCCGCGCGGTGCACCGTCCCTTCCCCGAGCGAGCCGCTCGGGTTCTGGACGAGGAAGGTTCCGGCGGATAGGCGTTCCAGTCGGATTCCGTCCCGGGCCTCGGGGGCAAAGCACGAGGCCGGCACCTCGAACGTGATCGTCCCGGGACGCGCGCCATCGTCGCCGGCCGAGCCGAGCTCGATCCGGCCGTCGATCATCGTCCAGATCGACGCGGTCGGGTTCTGGCGCTCGGCGTCGGAGTCCGGGAGGACGGTCACGTCCGGGGCGCAGAAGAACTGGCCGGCGGGGTCGTTCTCCTCCCGGTAGTACCCGACCATCGCGTCGCCGGCGTCGGTCCGGGCGCCGAGCCCGTAGAAGACGGCGCGGTAGAGCGGCGGCACCGAAAGGTCGGAGAGGTCGCGGACACCCATCGAGAACTCGAGGACGTCCCCGTCGCCGCCGCGGGCGGCAAGATAGGAGATGTCGAACTGGTCGGGGTTCGCGGTGGCGGCAAGTTGCGGCAACGCGACGTCGCCCGCGTCGTCGTAGACCAAGCTCCGCGCCTCGTAGACGGCGGGGTCCGTGTCGAACCGCGCGCGGTAGGGCGGCATGTTCGTGAAGTCGGCGCCCGAATCCTCCTCCCCGAGCGGGCCCACGTAGCCTCCCGCGGCCGGCGTGTCGAAGGAATCGGGGATGGCGCCATCCGGTCCGCCCGGCCAAATCTCGATCCAGTCAGGCGAATGCAGGAGGTCGCCGCGCCGGACAGGGTCGAGGTCGCCGCGGTCGAGGATGATACGGAGCGTTCCGGGTGTCCCGGGCAGGCTCTCGACCTCGATCGGGAACCGGACGACGTACCACGGGCCCGGTCCGTACACGCCGAAGACGGCGGAGGACCCCCAAGTGCCCTCCTCAGAGTACCAGGCCACCATCCAGTTGACGCGCCGCGAGGGTCCCGCCCACGCGAGGTACGTCCCGGTGCCGGCCGCAGGCGTTTCGGGAAGTTCGGCCCAGGTCTCCTCGATGATGAAACGGGACGGCGTTTCGTCGATCGTCACTGCGAGGAGGTCGATCTGGGGCGCGCCGGCCGGGCCGTCCCCCGCCGGATCGCTCCATGTGAACGGGCCGTCGCCGGGGGACGACGGGGCGGGCTCGGGCAGGGTCAGTTCGAAGCGGGCTCCCGCGTCGGAGACGTCGACCGGATAGTGGAGGCTCGTTCCGAAGTACCCTTCCATGCCTGCGGGGGGAGATCCGGCCCGGTAGCCGATGCCGTTCCCGCCGGACGTGGCATCGTCCGATGCCATGATGCGGAACTGCGGATCGAAGATCGTGGTCCCGACGTCGTACCCCAACATGAGCTCGCGCGGCACGCGCCACGTGACGGATCCCGGCTCGCCGAACGTGAATTCGACGGGAACGCGCCAGAGGCAGCTCTCCCAGTCGTCGCAGACCGCCGCTGCATATTCTTCCCACGCAACCTCGGCCGGCATGCATGCGTTGTATTCCCGGCCGAAGGTCGCTTCCGGCACCGGCCGGCCGTCGGTCGAGAAGAGGTGGAGCAGGGCGTATTCCCAGCA
>JBQTJL010000312.1:0-1925 GCA_052387135.1 Methanobacteriota archaeon
GACGCCGGAGACGACGACGTCGCGGCTCGTGCCGAGCGCGACGATGCCGCTCGACGGGTCGTCCTCGGCAAGCACGTTCTTGTAGTTCCGTACCTCGAAACCTGAGAAGGTGAAGCCTCGGACGCCGGCCGCGATCCGCACTCCGTACCGAGTGCCGGACAGCGTGAGCCCGTCGAGGACCGCGCCCGGTTCGCCAACGAGCGCGAGGCCGTCCTTCAAAGCCTGGATGCACGTCACAAGGATCGCCCGGAAGGTGCGCCGCAGCCGGCGTCGCGGGAAACCCCGAGAGGACGAGCGTCGCCAAGACCGCGACGGCACCGACGCCGCGACTCCGGCCAATCACCAGCGCCCCCCCCCGTCTTGCGATTGCCTTCGAGCCTCCTCAAGACGCGCAGGAGTTCGCCGCTAAATAGTCGTTCGCAACCCACGGCGCGCGGCGACAACGGTTGGTCGAGATGGTTTTCCGGCGACGACACGGGGTGCAGGCGGTGGAGGCTAGCGAGTGGGATTCACGGGAACCGCTGCCAGCCCGCTCGGTAAGCCACACCGCCTCTCGGGCCAGATCCGACCGGGAGAGCGGGCGGTAAACTCGCCGAGGGACCCGGACCCGCCCGCAGCGTCGAACACCGGGGCTCCGGGCGTTACGGAAGGGAACTCCCAGGATTCCCGCATCTCCGCGCGTCCCGCGACGAGAAAACAACGGAGCGGCCCGGTCGACCGGATCCCGATCACGCCTCCGCCCTCGACCACGATCGCGGTCCCCGGCCGCGCCGCGATCCAGCCGTCGAACGCCCCCTCGCCGGACTCGACGTAGAGCAGTCCGTTCCACCGATCCGGCAGCGTCCGCGTGAAGATCGCGGCCGGCCGAAGGTTCGCCTCGACGAAGAGCACGGGGCGCCCGAGGTCGACCGCGGCGCCCCCTTCCCCCACGATGCGGCGCACGTGCACCCCCGCCACGTCCTCGGTCGGACAGTCCTCGGGCGATACCTCGTGGGGGGCTCCGCCCGCGGATTCGTCGGACGCACCGGCGACGACGAGCCGCAGGCAGCGCCGGACGTCGCCCGACTCCACCTCGTACGTCGCGGACGCGGCGTCCGGGCCCACGACCTCGGGGCCGGAGCCCGAGTGCGTCATCGTCTCGTCCAGAGACTCGAACGGCTCCAGACGGTCGCCTTTCGGCAAGGGAAGGATCCGGCGTACGAGACGGCCATGCCCGCCGGGCTCGACCACCGACCCCACAAGCCTCCGCGCGGTCGGCACCTACTTCACAGCGCAGCGGTTCGGGCCCGCCTCGAGCTCCCGGATCTCGTCCACGTCCTCGATCCGGGCGCTTCCGACGTTGTGCGCCTTGATCCGCTGGAAGTTCGCCGGGGGCCGATCCGTCCCGCGGGCGACGAAATCGACGAACTCCTCGCGCCCGAGCCGAAGGGTCGGGATCGCGGCCTTGAGGTCCCGCAGCGAGTCTTCGAGGGGGACGCCCGGCGCAAGCACGATCCCGTCGCCGAAGTGGGCCGGCAGGATCGTCGTGTTGTCGGGAAGCGAGAGGATCCGCCGGTGCAGCGTTTCCCAGAGCACCGCCGCGTTCTCGCGTGCATCCTGTCCCAGATCGGGGCGGCCCACGGAGTCAAGGAACAGCGTGTCGCCGGTGAAGGCGACGTGGTCGAAAAGGAGCGTCACGTGCCCGGTCGTGTGGCCCGGCGTCGCGATCGCGCGGATCTCCGCAGGCCCGATCCGGAGACCCGACCCTTCGGCGATCGGCTCCGCGCCGGGCCCCGCCTCGCGCGGCGCGCGATACGGAACGTCGAGGCGGCCCGCGATCGCGCGTCCGCCGCTTGCGTGGTCCGCGTGCGCGTGCGTGTCGACGGCGGCGACGATGCGGAGGCCGCGGGCGCGTGCGGCCTCCAGGAACCCGTCGATGTCGACGG
>JBQTJL010000313.1:0-3682 GCA_052387135.1 Methanobacteriota archaeon
GGGGCAAGGACGTAGGAGACGGGCGCGCCGGCCTCCGAGGCGGCGATCGCGTCTTCGAAGCAGTAGACGACGTCGGGGACGACTTCGCACGCGTGGCTTCCGTCCGCCGGGACGACCGTCGTGTTCCGGGCCCCGCCGGTCGCAAAGTCGAGGCGCCGGAGCTCGAAGCCGGTCTTCGGGATCCCGGTCTGGTTGTACCAGGCGAGGCGGACCCATCGGTCGCCGCCGGTCGCGGCAAGGCCCCATGCCTCGCCCGTGTCGTTCCGCGGCCACGTCGTGTTCACGGAGCCGAGGCCGAGGAGCCGCGTGTCGGGGTCGTCGGCCCACGAAAGGTCCCGGCTCACGCGGAGGCTCACGTTCAGCGTCCCATGGCGCTCCGGCGCGAACGTCGTCGTCGCCAGGGCCGCGGCGATGCGGGGCGGGTTGTCGACGACCACGGTCGACGTCCCTTGGAGCGTCCCGAAGGAGGCCTGCGGCGAGTCCGGCGCGTCCCCGTCGCCGGCGGCGGGGGTCCGGAACCGGGCCCGGAACCGAAGGGCGTCCGCGCCGGCGTATTCGCCGTCGGGGAACGTCCCGGTGACGCCGGCGACCGCCGGCGTGATGCGCGCGATCTGGGCGCTCCTCTCCGAGCCGCCCTGCGCGCCGCCGAAGAGGAAGATGCGGCGGCCGTCCGTCGCGCCGCCCGCGTCGAAGCGACCCGAGGGGACGGGGAGGTCGAGGCGCGTGACGCGCTCGACGTCGGGCTCGAACCGGAGGATCGCGTTCGTGGGGCAGGCGGACGTAGCACAGGTCCCGAGGACCGGGTTGCCGGGGCAGGCGACGGCCGCGCAGCCGCCGAGGACGAAGATGGCGGTCCCGTCGGAGACCGCCGTCGCGCCCCAAAGCGGCGTCGGGAGCCGCACCGGCGCGTACACGACGGCGCCCGTCACGGTGTCGTACCGTTCGATCGTGTCGAGCGGGGTCCCGCTCGCGTCCTGTCCGCCGAAAACATACACGTAGCGGCCGAGGAGGGCCGCGGCGGCAGAGGCACGCGGTGCAAGGAGCATGCCCACGTCGCTGGGATCGGTCGTCGGCCCGAAGGCGATGATCTCTCCCCGAACCGCGCCGGCGTCGCCGACGCCTCCGAAGAGGAGAGCCCTTTCGCCGGCGCGCGCGGCGGCGCCGCGCGAGAGCGCGCGGGGCAGGTCCGGGAACCGGACGAGGCTCGCAGGATCGTCGACCTTGTCGATCGTGGGATCGTACCGCCAGACCTGCCGCGTCGGCGTCCCCGTGATCGTCGTCTCCCCACCGAGGAAGAAGACGCGGCCGTCGAGGAAGGCGGCGGACGGGTGCGTGAGGTTCTGCGGCAGCCGGACCTTCATGCGGGCCGAGCGCTGCACCGCCGGATCGTAGTTCACGATCTCGTCCCACGGGAAGTCGCCCATCTCCGTCGCGTTGCAGCAGCCGCCGATGTGGAGGAACGCGGTGCCGTTCCAGACGACCGCGCCGCCGGCGCGCTGTTCCGGAAGGCTCGCAGGCTCGCCGGTCGCGATGCCCGCGTAGACGTGGGTCTCGTCGAAGGGGGCGTCCGTCGGCCACCGCAACCCCATCGTCCCGTTCGCGAGGCGGGTCGCGGAGCCCACGAAGGTTTCGTTGCCGAGGAAGAACTCGAGGCGGTCCGTGAGCGAATCGTAGGAGGACTGGCCGCCGTCCGCCTCGGGCGCGTTCGGACGGATCCGGCCCCATAGGAACGCGTCGCCGGAAAGCGGTGCGATCCGCGTCCCGATCGACGAAGGAGGGAGCGCCGCGGGGGGGTCCTCGAGGCCGGACGCGTCGAACGCGTATGCTTCGGGGTGGAACGCGGCGGCCGCCGCGAGCCCGCGGCCGGCCTCGACGTCCTCGACCGTCGAGAGATCGAGCCCCACGCCGAGCGTCCCCCGGGGCGTCACGCCCTGGACCTTCACCGGGGTCTCGTTGTTCGCGCCGCGCTGCAGCGTGTCGTCGCAGGTGAGGAGGTTCGCGGGCTGGTGGCCCGGCCAAAGGCAGGACACGGCGTAGACGATAGGGATCCGGTCGATCTGCTGGTAGGCCTCGCGGAGTTCCAGGAAGACCTCCGTCGCGTTCGGTGTGCTGTTGGTTTCGTTGAAGGGCCGCGCCGCGAGTGCCCCGACGAGTTCCACGGTGAGGTCCGTGATGTTCTTCACGCCGAGGACGCAGCCGCGGAACTCCGAGGGGGCCGCGACCCCGGCCTGCTGGTTCATGCAGTAGCCCCGCGTGGCACCCGAGATGCCGCCGGGCAGGAACATCTCCGCCGTGTTCTTCCGGATCTCGAGCCAAGACGTCTGCAAATAGCAGCCACGTAGGTGCTCGTCGTCCACGTCATCTATGACCCTGCGGTCCCACACGGTTATTTCTTCGTCACCCGCGGTTCGATCCGTGTTCGGGGTCGGCGTGAACGCCCACGCGGGATCCGTCATGTTGTCGACGTTCGTGGAGCACTCTCGGGGGGGCTGAAGTTTGCACCCCTCCTTCGTGGGATTCCACGAGCTTACGCCCTGGTTCGTAGTGGTGCGGCACCGCGGGTTTGAATCCACAACGGATTCCTTGCCTTCGCTCGCAACCGGGGCTACATAGTCGGTGGCGATCGATACCGCGACGAACCGCCGCAACGCGGTCGTGAACTCGCCCTCGGTGTCGGGAGGCGAACCCACGAAGATGCGGACCAAGGCCTGGATCGGCGTCTCCTCGGTCGTCGCCTCGCCGGAGGGCTGTTCTACGACGTCGGGTTGGGTCCACGCGGAGATGCCGGTCGAGACGGCCGTCGCCACGAAGGCCTTGGAGCCACCGTAGTCGTACCGATCGAGGCCGCCGGAGTCGACAAAGAGCGCGATCGTGCCGACGGCGGCGGTCTCGGCGAACCCTTCGCGGCCGAAGCCCTGCGACGCAAGCGACGAGGCGTACACGTCGTCGCCCCGAAGGTCGAAGAGGAGCCCGAGGTCGGCCGCCCCGCGGCCCGCGCCGGAAACGCCCGCGGGCCGGGCGAGGACGCGGAGCGCCGCGCCCTGCGCGAGCGTGCCGGCGGCGTAGCGGTCGTGTCCGTCGAGGTCGGCGAGGATCGCGACGCCACCGATGCTCGCGCCTTGGGCGGCCGTCTCGAGGTCGCCGGCGCGTCCGGCTTCGTATACCTCGTCCCCCCGCTCGTCGAGCAGGATGGCGGCGGCCTGCTCGCGGGCGAACCCTTGGCCGCGCGCGGATTCGCCTTCGGAGGACGGGAGAAGTACGTACCGGTCGCTTCCGCCAGCTTCTCGGAGGATGGCGACGGAGGAGGCGTTCGCGGAAGCCTGGGCCCTCGTCCCCGCCGAATAGACGTCGGGGTCTTCGCCCGAAGAAAGTAGGAGCGCGAGGCCCGGGCCGCACATCGTCCCGAGGATCGCGCCTTGGAGGACGGGGCACGGGATTCCTTCGCCGGCCCCTTCGGCCCGGGCTTGGCCTTGGTGCACCAGCGTGTACGTGTCCCGACCGCCGGCGTCGTAGTGCACGCCGGCGCCGGAGCTTCCGTAGCCTTGCGCGCCGCGGACGGCCGCGTAGTGATCGGCGCCGTCGGGGTCGAGGGCGAGAAGGGCGCCGAAGCCTACGACGCCGGCGCCCTGCGCCGTGCCGTTTGCGAAGAACGAGCCGTTCCCGCGTGCCGTTACGAGGAGGC
>JBQTJL010000314.1:0-3160 GCA_052387135.1 Methanobacteriota archaeon
CGTCACGATGCGGAGCGGCCCTCGGCCCTCGAATTCCGCCCGCCGGCACGGGTGGAAGATCCGTTCGTCCGCGCCGGAGTGGATCACGGTGGCCGCGGCGCCCGGATCGAACCCGTGCCCGCGGAACACGTCCCTCACGTAGCGGCTCACGAAGATCGTGTGGTCGGTGTGCCGGGCCGCCTCGATGACGGAGCGGTTGATCCCGTGGTCCTCGCCGCGGGGCTCGTCGCAGGAGTTCACGCGCTGGACGACGACCGTCCTCGGGAACGCGCGCCGGTACCGGCGTACGGCGTCGAGGCCGAAGCTCGCGAGCCCCTTTTCCTGGGCCGTCACGAGAAGCACCGCGTCGAGGTCCGGCACGAGCTTCCGGTGGACCTCGTGGCCGCGGGCGACGAGCCGGTCCTCGAGCGCGTTCGCGAACTGGTTCGCGCCGCCGTAGGGGCCTTCGCGCCGGGCCGCATTGAGGCTGATCCGCATCGGCATCCCTTTGGCTCGCGTCACCGGGGGCCGCCGAGCCCGCGCGCGACGGCGTCGACGACGCGGTCCACTCCGGCGTCCGAGAGGTGGGGGTAGATCGGGAGCGAGAGGATCTCGTCGAAGGCGGCCTCGGTTTGCGGGAGGTCGCCCGGCCCGGTCCCGAGGCGCTCGCGATGGTAGGGGTGGAGGTGGACGGGCACGTAGTGGACCATGGCTTCGATCCCCGCAGACCGCAAGGAAAGGACGAGGGCGTCGCGGACCGGGGCGGGGACCCGGACGACGAACAGGTGGTATGCGTGCGCGACGTCGTCGGCTTCCGCGAGGGGGCGGACGGCCGGCTGCGCGGCGAACGCGCGCCGGTACCGCTTCGCGATCTCGCGGCGTCGACGCGTCCAGGCCGCGAGGTTCCCAAGCTGCCGCTCGCCGAGCGCGCACTGGAAATCCGTGAGGCGGAAGTTGGAGCCGGGCTGCGTCATCACCCGGTACCAGGGCCGCGCCGCGTCGGCCGCGGGTCCGAGGCCGTGGTGCCGGAAGCGGCGCATTCGCTCGGCGCGTGCGGCGTCGTCCGTGGTCACCATGCCGCCCTCGCCGGTCGTGATCGCCTTCACGGGGTGGAAACTGAACACGGTGAGGTCGGCGACGCTCCCGACGGGACGTCCGCGATAGGTCGCGCCGAGCGCATGGCATGCGTCGCCGACGAGCACCGCACCCCGCCCGCGCGCGATCTTCCGGAGCGCGTCGTAGTCGCACGGATGGCCGGCATAGTCGACCGCGAGGATCGCCTTCGTGCGCGGGGACGACCGCGCTTCGACCGAGGCCGGATCGAGCACGAGCGTCCCCGGTTCGACGTCGGCGAACACCGGGCGCGCGCCTTGCTCGAGGACCGCGTTCGCGGTCGCGACGAAGGTCAGCGAGGGAAGCACGACCTCGTCGCCTGGCCCGACGCCGGCCGCGTCGAGCGCGGTCTTTAGGGCGGCCGTGCCGTTCGCGACCGCGACGGCCTCCGAAGACCCGACCGACTTCGCGAACGCGCGTTCGAAGGACGCGACGCGGGGCCCGCTCGTGAGCCACCCGGAGCGGAGGGCTTCCGTCACTGCGGCGACGTCGAGGTCGTCGATCGCCGGTCGACCGTACGGGATCCCTTCCATCGTCAGGCGCTCCGGGAGGGGGCGGGCACCGGCTCGAGAAGCTCGAACGAGACCGGCGTGCCGCGCGGGACGTCGCGGACGACGCGCCGGCCCAAGACGTCCTCGTAGTGGCGGGGGTGGAGACCGTGCCCCGGCCGGATCGTGCGCACGTGCCGTTCCGTGACCACCGTCCCCTTCGGGAGGTCGGTCACGAAGTACAGGGAACGTTGGAACGTCTTGCTGCCCTTCTCCGTGCTCGTCGGGCCGTAGGAGACGGACCCAAGCGCGGCCTCGGTCGCCCGGATCGCGTTCACCATCGCGGCGAGACCTTCGGGGCGAAGCGCGAAGTCGCCGTCGATCCCGGGCCGGTCGGGAAGCGTGTAGTGCTTCTCGACGATGCACGCCCCGAGCGCGACGGCCGCGACGACGGCCTCGACGCCGACGGTGTGGTCCGAGAGGCCGACCGGGAGGCGGAACCGCGCCGCCATGTCGGGGATCGTCCGCAGGTTCATCTCGTCGACGGGCGCGGGGTCGGCGCTCGTGCACTTGAGGAGCGCGATCTCCCCGGCGCCGGCCTTCCTCGCGGTCTCCACGGTCTCCTCGACCTGCGCGAGCGGAGCCATCCCGGTCGAGATGAAGAGCGGCTTCCCCGTCCGCGCCATCCTCCGGACGAGCGGCAGGTCCACGTTCTCGAAGGAGGCGACCTTGTGGGCGGGCACGCCCATCCCCTCGAGGAACTCGATCGCGGTCTCGTCGTAGGCCGTCGAGAAAAGGTCGATGCCGAGGTCGTCCGCCACGTCCTTCAGCTTCGGTTGCCATTCCCAGGGCATCGACGCCTTTTCGTAGAACTGGTGGATCGTCTGGCCGCCCCACGGCCCGCCGGTGATCTGGAACTCGGGCCGCTCGGACGCGATCGTGAGCGTGTCCGCGGTGTAGGTCTGCAGCTTCACGGCGTCCGCGCCCGCCGCGTGGGCGACGCGCACGAGCTCGACGGCGCGGTCGAACTCGCGGTTGTGGCTTGCGGACATTTCGGCGATCACGTAGACCGGGTGGCCGGGGCCGATCGGCCGGCCGCCGATGCGGATCTCGTTCCTCATGGAAGGTCCCTCGCGGGGTCTTGCGTATGGACGAACAGGACGGCGTCGTGGCCCTTGAAGCGGATCGCGCCGACGCGGGCGAAGCCGGCGCGCTCGAAGGCGACGAGGGACCCGGCGTTGTCCGGCTTCACGTGCGCCAGGACCTCGGCCGCCCGGCCTTCCCGAAGCGCAATCCCCGTCGCGGCCCGGATTGCGGCGACGCCGACGCCGCGCCCTCGTTCTCCCGGGGCGAGGGAGACGTGGATCTCGGCGGTGGCCCCGTCGTATTGCAGCCGGACCTGGCCGATCGGGCGCCTGTCGTCCGTCGTCACGATGAAGAACCCGCAACCGGGGTCGCGGAGGCGCGCCGTGAACCAGGCCAGGTGCTCTTCCCAGAGGATCGGAGCCTGCGAAAAGGATGCCGACCGCACGCCCGGGTCGTTCGCCCACTCCCAGAGGACCCGCGCGTCCTCCTCGTCG
>JBQTJL010000315.1:0-9864 GCA_052387135.1 Methanobacteriota archaeon
CGACGACGAGCGGGTGCGACCCGTCGCCCGAGCCCGGCTCCGGGGCGATCGTCCCCTCCGGTGTGAGGAAGAAGGTGGACGGGCTCGCGTCCGCGGGAGGCCAGTCCTCCTCGTTCCTCCACCCTCCGGAGGAATCCGCGACCTGCACGCTGGGCCCGAGGTCCACGGTCGTATCGCCCTTCAGCCAGAAGTCGAACCAATGGAGGAGGATCTCGGCCCAGTCCCACCGCGGGGTCGGGTTCAAGCGCTCTCCCGTCATCGTGTCCGCGTCCACGTACCAAGGAGGCAGCGTGAGGTTGTCCGGTTCCGTGTGGCGCCATTGCCCGAGCATCATCTTCATGGGGACGCCCGAGTCCGCGAGCCGGTTTGCGAACGGGAAGACCGAATGCGGATAGATCGCGTCGTCGCGGAGTCCCTGCACGAGGAGGACGCTTCCCTTGTAGTCCGCGAAGACGGCGTCCCGGTGGTCTCGTTCGTTGAAGTAGCCTCCGGGGTCGCGCTCGCTCGTCGCGAGCGTATGCGCGACGGCGGGGAGGTGGCCGCTTTCGGCGAGGCAGGCCTGCTCCGCGGCGGTCGGGACGGCGCCGGATGCGGGCTCCGTCGCTCGGGTCAAGGCTTTCACACCGACCTGGAAGATCGTCGACCGCGCCACAAGGGCCGCGCTCGGCGTCCCGTTCCGGACGACGACGTCGAAGATGTTCGGGTACCCCGACATCGGCACGATGGTCTTCACGTGCGGGTTGCCCGTCGATGCGAGCGTCCATTGGGTGCCGCCTTCGTACGAGATCCCGATCGTGCCGACGTTCCCGTTCGCCCATGCTTGCGTCGCAAGATGCGTGATCGCCGCGTCAAAGTCGGCCGCATCGACGTTCCCCTGTCCATCGATGCACCCGGGTGACCCCGCGTAGCCGCGGACCGCGATGAGCGCCACGGCGTAGCCGTGAGGGACGAACTCCTCGATGAGCTGGACCGGGAGCGCGCGGAGCTCGCCGGAGGCGCGCAGGTCCTCCCCGAACGTGGCGAGGTATGGAGAGATCATCGCGATGATCGGCACCTTCGATCCCACGGGAGCCTCCGGCCGCGCGATGCCGATCGCGAGCGGACTTCCGTCGACCGGACTCGGTAGCGACACGACCTCGTGGGGGAGCGCCGCGAACGGCCCCTTCGAGAGGACCTTGGAATACGGCCCGCCGATCGCGTAGTCGCCGGGGAAGATGGACGTGGACGAAAACCTCGTCGCACCGCCGTCGTCGCCGGCGAGCCCCGCGTCGGAAAGGTCCGATCCTCCGCCGACGCAGCCCGCGAGGACGGGCGTCACGGCAAGGAGCGCAGCGAGGCCTCTCATGCGGGTCCCGCCATGAAGGACGCGGGGATGCCCTTCAAAGTTTGGCCCGCGCGAGGAGGCTCCTTAAGCCGAGCCCGGATCACGGCGAGGGACCCCTCGGTCCCGCAAGGTCGCGACGCATCTCCTCCGCATGCGTTTCGAGGTCCCACCGGACGATGGCCCGGGCAAGCCTCGCCGCGACGCGCTCGGTCCACCCGAACCCCCGCCGGAGCCGGACGCGGGCGACGAGCCGGATGCGGGTCCCTCCGGGCTCCGGGTCGAACGCGTAGGAGCCTTCGAAGTCCGATGCTCGGTTCGATCCGGCGAACCGGACCGCGCGCTCGCCGGTCCAGGCGATGGTCCGCTCGCGCCACAGCGTGAGCCCGAACATGCGGACCTTGTCCTCCATCTCGCATTCGGTCGCGGTCTGCCGGAGGATGCGCCGGTCGCCGGGGACGAGGAACGGGTGGTCGTCGACCCCTTCCCGGAAGTCGGTCCACCACGCGATGGCGGCGGGGGCGTCCACGCCCGGCACGAACACGGAAAGGTCGAGGCGCACGGCCGGGTATGCGTGCAGGAAGGCAAGAAGGCAAGGGGCAAGCGGTGTCCGTTGCGTCTCGCCCCGTGCTTGCCGGCCCCGTGCTCTTAGTGACCGTGCCCTTCGGCGATGGGCTGGAACACGCCGCGGTGCCCGCTTCCGAAGACGTACGGCGCGCCGCCCCAGATCCCGTCGACCATGAAGACGCTGTGGACGTCGCCGAAGTAGTCTTCGTCGTAGGAGCCCCAGTAGTGGCTGCCGCCGTCGAACATCGAGGCGACCGACACCATGGTCGTGCGCTCGCGCTTCGCCGTGCCGCCCTCGTCGAGCATCTCGAGAGGAACCCGGATCTGGATCACGCCGGGCGCGCCCGGGATCACCTCGACCGGGACCTCGACGAGCACGCCGTCCTGGCATTCCTGCATGATGCACTCGCCGGCGTATCCCGTGAGTTCGCCCATCTCCTGCCGGACGCCGAGCTCCCAGACCTCGCTTCCCTCGATCCCGATCGCGGCCTCGATGTCGAACTCGTAGTCGGGCTGCTGCTTCCACTCGCGGACCGCGATCGCGACGACGAGGGCCCTCGCGTCCTCGTAGAGGTCGAAGCCGACGAGGTCGAGCTCGGGGCGGTCGTAGGGAGAGCCGGGGACGTGGGATCCGACCGCGCCGTCGAGGAGGGGACGGTCGGCGGCGAGCGCGGGAGGCCCCGCCGCAAGGGGCGCAAACGTTAGGTCCGTGTAGAGGTGCCCCGTCATGTCGGTCGACGAGAACAGCGCCGGGAACCCGGTGTGGTCGTGCACGTGCCGGAAGGGCGTGTGGACCGTGACGCCCGGGTGCCACATCGCGAACGCGGTCGCCTCCTCGACCCAGCCGGTGTACGCCTGGAACTCCGAGGCCGCGAGCGGGCGCCCGTCGATCCCGGCGTAGGCCTTCGGGACGCGCCAGGTCATCTTCCCCGGCGAACCGTAGGTGATCTCGAACGGGACCGTCCACGAGCACCACCACCACTCGTTGCAGGCGTCGACGTACGCGTCGAACACCGCGTGCACCATCGCGCCGTCCTCGTGGGCCATCACCATCGCGTAGGCCCACCGGCTGCAATAGTCGTCGTCGTCAATCGCCCAGCAGACCCCATAGTTCGACATCCGGTGGATGCCGTCCGGCATCACGAGCTCCGGGAAGCCTTCCGTGAGCCTCGCGATCTCGAGCGACACCACGATCTCCGTCGCGGTCTCGCCTTCGAACGTCACGCCGGTGATGTCGTAATGCGCGCCGTCGGTGCCGACCGAAGGCGTCGGCGCCGGAAGATCCATGCACTCGTGGGCCGTGACGACATGGCCCACGAAGCAGCCGAGCTGGCTCTTTGTGTCGCCGGTGCCCGTGTCGGTCGCGTCGCCCACGGGGTCCTCGAACCGGACCGGGCTTGCGAGCGCCACGAACGCGGCGTCCGGCCCGGGCGGCGCCCCGCCGCGGGACGCCGTCTCGAGGATTCCGATCTCGTCCGGGGCGACCCGGACGCCTGCGACGAGCCCTGCTCCAAAGACCAACAACGCGCCAACGATCGCGGGGATCTTTTCCATGCTCTCGCCCCGCCTCCGAAGCCGTCGGACGCCTCTTCAAACTGCGTGTGGCGGAATCTGCGCAGACCCGCGGAAACCGCGCGCCTCGTCACGATGACGACGACGCGGGCGGGTCGAAGGACGGCTCGCCGGAGCGGACGAACGTGTTCACGTGGAGCGTGCTCGCATCGCCCCCGGTGCGGAGCAGCGCGGGGGTCGACGAGGGAGACGGAAGGTACGTCGTGAGCCCGAACGCGTCGCCGTCGCCGGACGGCGCCTGCGCGAGGGCGACCACGAGCCGCGCGCCCTTGGGCACGACGACGTCGTTCGGCTCGAGCTCCCAGTGCACCACGACCGGCGTCCCCGGCGTCACGGCCTTCCCTTTCTCGGTCCCGTCGGCGAACCGAAGGTCGATCATGCCGGCGGTCACGCGCGAAAGACCGTCCGCGTCTTCGACGAAGAGATAGCCCGTCACGACACCGCCTGGGCCCGAGGGAACCACCGTCAAGTCGAGCCGCGGCGCGCCCGCGAACCGCCACTCCGAATCCGAAGGCTCGCTACGGAACCAGACGCAGGACCGGCAGGCCGCAAGCAGGGCGTCGCCCCGCGCCGCGACCGGCGTCCATTCGGGGGACGGCACGAGCGGATGCGTCCCTTCGCCCGCCGCGGGCTCGTCGGCGATCCCGCCGTCCGGTGTCAGGTAGAACGTCCTCGGCGCCGCGTCCCGCGGCGGCCAGTCCGCCTCGTCCCGCCACGCGCCGGAGGAGTCGGCGACCTGAACGCGGGGCCCGAGGTCGACCGTCGTGTCGTCTTTCAGCCAGTAGTCGAACCAATGAAGCAGGATCTCGGCCCAATCCCACCGAGGCGTCGGGTTCTCGAGGGCGCCCTCGAGCGTGTCCGCATCCGGGTACAGCATCGCCGACGTGTCGTCCGGGTCCGTGTGGTGCCATTGCCCCAGCATCATCTTCACGGGCACGCCGGTGTCGGCGACGCGGTTTGCGAACGGGAAGCCGGAATGGGGGTAGACGCCGTCGTCGCGAAGGCCGTGGACGAGGAGCACGCTCCCGCGGTAGTCCTCGAGGATCGCCTCCCGATGGTCTCGTTCGTCGAACCAGCCCGCAGGGTCCCGCTCGCCCGTCGCTGCGGCGTACGTGAGCGGCTGCTCGGCGGCGAGCCCGGCAAGGCACGTCTGCTCCGCGGCCGTCGCGAGCGTCCCGCCCACGGGGTCCGGTCCCTGGGCCCTGCCGCGTTCCTTTACCCCCGCGTTGAACAACGGACCGCCCGCCGCAAGGAGGGCGCTCGGCGTGCCGTTCCGGACCGCGACGCCGAACACGTCGGGGAAGCCGGAGATCGGGACGATGGTCTTTACGTGCGGGTTTCCCGTCGCTGCGAGCGCCCATTGGGCGCCGCCTTCGTACGACAGGCCGATCGTGCCGACGTTGCCGTTCGACCATTCTTGCGTCGCAAGGTGTGTGACGGCGGCGTCGAGGTCCGCCTGGTCCACGTCGCCGAGGAGGTCGAAGCAGCCTTCGGATCCTGCGTATCCCCGGAGCGAGATCAGTGCGACCGCGTATCCGTGCGGAAGGAACTCCCCGATGAGCTGGCGCGGCGGCGCCCCCGCGGCCGGCACGTCCCGCAAGTCGTCGCCGAAGGTGTCGAAGTACGGCGAGAGGACCGCGATGATCGGCACCTTCGTCCCTTCGGGGACGTCGGGGCGGGCGACGCCGACCTGGAGTCTCGTCCCGTCGGCCGGGCTCTCGAACCCGAAGACCTCGTGCGGGAGCGACGCAAGGCCGCCCGCGACGAGCACTTTCGAGTACGGGCCGTGGGTCACGTAGGCGCCGGGGAAGACCGAGGTAGCGGAGAATTGGGAGCCCGCCGCGGTCCCCGCGCCGCCGAGCGCATCCCCGGCCTCGTCGCCGGCGCCGAGGCAACCCGAGAGGGCCGACACTACGAGAAGGGCGATCGCCGACGTAGGGCCCCGCATCGAGCGGGGGAGTCCCCCGGCGCGCTCATAAAGGTTGGCCCTGTGAGGCTCTACATCGAACGCGCGACGACGCGGCCGAACTCCGAGCACTTCACCGGCGTCACGCCGGGCATCCCCCGCGACCCTTTTGCCTTGCGGCAAAAGCGTCGACGGAAACGGCATCAGCTCGCTTCTGGCTCGCCCCTACGCGCCGGGGGTCCTCGTTGCGCTCGGACCCCCGGATAGGCCTGATTCGCGACCCGTCACATGTTCCGGGCGACCGCCCTTGCGAAATCCGAGCACCTCACGGGCGTAACACCCGGCATCTCCCGTGCCAGGTCGTACGTGACCACCTTCGACGCGACCGTCTTCCGGATCCCTTCCCTCACGAGGTCCGCGGCCTCGCGCCAGCCCATGTACTCGAACATGAGCGCGCCGGACAGGATCACCGAGGACGGGTTCACCATGTCCTTCCCCGCGTACTTCGGAGCCGTCCCGTGCGTCGCCTCGAACACCGCGCACTCGTCGCCGATGTTTCCGCCGGGGGCAAGGCCGAGGCCGCCCACCTGCGCCGCGCACGCGTCCGAGAAATAGTCCCCGTTGAGGTTCGGCGTCGCAAGCACGTCGTACTCGTCCGTCCGCGTGAGGATCTGCTGCAGCATGTTGTCCGCGATGCGGTCCTTGATCACGACCATGCCGGCCGGGCTCTTCCCGCCATGATTCTCGATCACGTCCTCCTCCGTGATGACCTTGCCGCGGAACTCGCGGGCGGCAAGCTCGAAGGCCCATTCGCGGAACGCGCCTTCGGTGTACTTCATGATGTTCCCCTTGTGGACCACGGTCACCGACCGCCGCTTGTTGTCGAGCGCGTACTGGATCGCGCGCCGCACGAGCCGCTCCGACCCGAACTTCGACATCGGCTTGATCCCGATCCCGGAGCCCTCGCGGATCGTCGCGCCAAGCTCGGTCCGGATGAAGGCGATGAGCTTCTTTGCTTCGGGGCTCTCGGCCGCCCACTCGATCCCCGCGTAGACGTCCTCCGTGTTCTCGCGGAAGATCACGACGTTCATCTTCTGCGGCTCCTTCACGGGCGCCGGCACACCTTCGATCCAGAACACCGGCCGCACGCAGGCGTAGAGGTCGAGGACCTGGCGAAGAAGAACGTTGTAGCTGCGGTACCCCTTCCCGATCGGCGTCTGCATCGGGCCCTTGAGCGCCACGCGGAAGTGCCGGATCGCGTCCAGCGTGTCCTTCGGCAGACGCTCGCCGTACTCGGCCTCGCCCTGCTCGCCGGCAAGCGTCCGGAACCACGCGATCTTCCGCTTGCCGCGGTACGCCTTCTCGACCGCCGCGTCGAGGACCCCGAGCGCCGCCTTCACGACGTCGGGCCCGATCCCGTCGCCTTCGAAGTACGGGATCACCGGGTGGTCCGGCACGATGGGCCGGCCCGCCCGCATCTCGATGACGTCGCCCGGAGGCGGAGTGAGCTTCTCGAATCGCACCATGCTCTCGGCCCGGAACGAGGGCGGGGCTTATAAGAAACTATCGACGTTCAGGACGCGGAATGCCTCGGAAGACGCCGCCGAAGAAGCCGGCCGCGAAGCCGGTCCTGCTCTCGGGCGGGAACCCGCAGATCGCGAAGGCCGACGGCGATGCGGCGGTCCAGGCGCACATCAAGGCGTGTCCGGGCTGGAAGCGCGAGGTCGGGCGCCGCCTCGACGCGCTCATCGTGCGGAACGTGCCGGGCGTGCGGAAGGCCGTGAAGTGGAACTCGCCCTTCTACGGCGTCGAGGGGCGCGGGTGGTTCCTCTCGTTCCACGTCTTCACGAACTATGTGAAGGTGACATTCTTCCGCGGCACGTCGCTGAAACCGGTGCCGCCTGGAGGCACCGGAAAGGACGCGCGCTGGATCGACGTCAGCGAGGACGACCTTGACGAAGCGCGGATGGCGCGCTGGGTGAAGCAGGCGGCGGCGAAGCCGGGGTGGGGAAAGGCGTAGGCCCGGCGCGGATGGATGAGCGGCCAGCCTCGCACGGAGGGTTCTTGACCCGTGCGTCCCATCGGTCGTCGTGCGCGCGCACCCGCGGGTCGTCGCCCATTCGTTGTTCCTGAGACGCGGCCGCGTCCTGCTCATCGAGACCGCCGATCCCGCGACAGGGAAGAGATTCCTGCGCCCTCTGGGCGGCGGCGTCGAATTCGGAGAAAGAGGGGACATCGCGCTCGCGCGGGAGGTCGAGGAGGAGACGGGCGAACGCATCCATCGAACGAAGTTCCTTGGGGTCCTCGAGAACCTTTTCGTGTACGATGACGTCCCGGGCCACGAGATCGTCCTCGTCTACGGTGCCGAGTTCGAGCGCGACTCGGTCTACGGCGCCGAGCGGGTTCCCGTGAAGAACCAGGATGGACTCCGGATGGCCCGCTGGTTTGACGCCGATGACCTGCCGAACGGCGCCGACGTCGTCCCGCGAGGGATCCTGAAGGTGGCGCTCGCGGGATGAGCGGTGAACGGGCGGACGCCTAACATTCATGAACCTCCCGCGGTCTCACGGCCTGACCTTCATGTCCGGCCTGTATCACGAGGGAAGCCGCGCGCTGCAGGACCGCTTCGACACGCGGCGCATCGCGGACCGGATCGACGACCTCCTCGTCCACGACACGATCAGCAAGGACGACGCCGCCTGGATCGAGTCCGCGGACATGTTCTTCCTTGCGACGGCCGACGAGAAGGGGCGTCCGAACTGCAGCTAGAAGGGCGGCGATCCGGGGTTCGTGCGGGTGGTCGACGAGCACACCATCGCGTGGCCGAACTACGACGGCAACGGGATGTATCTTAGCATGGGGGACCTTGCGAAGAACCCGCACGTGGGGCTCCTCTTCATCGATTTCCAGGACCCCTCGCGGTTGCGCGTGAACGGCGAGGCGTCGATCGCGACGGAGGATCCGCTCCTCTCGGAATGGCCCGAAGCGCAGTTCGTCGTGCGCGTGCGGGTGCGGGAAGTGTTCCCGAACTGCCCCCGATACATCCATCGGATGCAGCTCGTCGAGCGGGGCGCGTTCGTCCCGCGCGAAGGATGCGAGACGCCGATCCCCGATTGGAAAAAGGCGCCGTGGGCGAACGACCGGTTGGCCGAGCACGACCCCGCTCGCAGGGCGTCCGCGGTCGAAGAGTGAATCCGAGGCGTTCCAATGAAGGCGTCCGGTCCCGATGGGCGCGAGAAGACGCTCGCACGAGTGCGAAAGGTGATCCGGGAGGCGGACCCGGAGATCGTCGAGGACGTGAAGTGGCGCAAGCCCTCGAACCCGGCCGGGGCCCCGGTCTGGTCGCATGGCGGCATCGTCTGCACCGGCGAGACCTACAAGGACACCGTGAAGCTCACCTTCGCGCAGGGCGCATCGCTCGACGACCCGAAGGGCCTCTTCAACGCGAGCCTCGAAGGGAAGACGCGGCGCGCGATCGACATCCGCGAAGGGGACAAGATCGACGAAGCCGCCCTCAAGGAGTTGATCCGGGCCGCGGTCGCGCGGAACCTCGCGCGCTCGGAGTCCCGATAGCGCCCTTCACAAGAACGAAGGGTCAGAGCTCCCAGATCTCATCGACGCGGACGCCGAGCTTGTTTGCGGTCGCCTCGACCTTCCACCCGAGGCCCTTCGGGACGCACACGACGAACTTCGTGGCGGGCGCCGCCGCGAACGTCGGCCACTGCGTGCGGACGTGCGGATGCTCCAAGCTGTCCGTCGTCTCGCATTCGACGAGGAGACCCGCCGCGGCGACGTCCGGCACCTCGCCGCCGACCGGCTGCGGCCGCACGCCGCCCGGAAGGTCGGACTTCACGAACGTGTGGCCGCGCCGAGCGGCCTCCTGCGCCGCCTTCGCGATCAGGCGCTCGTGCTCTTTTTCGTTCGCGCGCCTCATTCCAACTGCTGAAGGCGCGCGAACGAAAATAGGTACCGGGCCGCCCGTACGCGGCCCGGTGCTGCGACGTGATACGCAGGTCCACTGGTCAGGGACGCCAGTGGTTCCGTCGCGGGGGCGTCGAGGAAGAGGGGGGGATCCGGTGCGCGCGGCGGAGCGGAAGGCTCGCGGGGTCCTTCGATGGGGGGAGGCGAACTGGTTCGGAACCTTCGGCCCGGGCGTCGAGCCTTGAGCCGTCGTCGAGCCGTCTCTTTTCGTCGAAGCGCATCGGTCGCTTCCTCGTCGAGGACGGGTTCGTCCTCAAGACCACCTCGGAGATGGGGGGGTTTTGAATCTTACCCCTAAGGTTTATGCTGGGTACGATGGGGATGAGCGCGCCCTTCGGGCGCGCGGGATGAGGGCCTTCGGCCCGGAATGAGGGCCTTCGGCCCGGAATGAGGCCGCTTCGCGGCCGGAATGAGGCGCCTGCGGCGCCGGAATGGATGCTCATTCCGCGTAGCTCATTCCGCGTAGCTCATTCCGCGTAGCTCATTCCGCGTAGCTCATTCCGCGTAGCTCATTCCG
>JBQTJL010000316.1:0-2541 GCA_052387135.1 Methanobacteriota archaeon
ACCGCGAAGCCGTGGTTCTGGCTCGTGATGTAGACGCGTCCGGTCTCGGTCTCGAGCACCGGCTGGTTTGCGCCGCGGTGCCCGAACTTCAGCTTGAACGTCTTTGCGCCGTAGGTGAGGGCCAGGATCTGGTGCCCGAGGCAGATCCCTGCGACCGGGAGCCCCTCGCCGAGAACCTTGCGGAGCGTCGGGACCGTGTGCTTCCGGATCTCGGGGTGCGCGGGGTCGCCCGGCCCGTTCGAGACGAAGACGCCGTCCGGCTCGAGTGCGAAGAGCTCCTCGGCCGCCGTGTCCCACGGGACCACCGTGACCTTCGCGCGCGCCGAGAGGTTCCGGAGGATGTTCCTCTTTGCCCCGCAATCGACGAGGACGACGTGCGGCGATCCGCGCCCCACCGAGAAGGGCTCCTTGCAGGAGACCTCGGAGACGAGGTTCGACGCGTCGGGGAACGGCATCCGCTTCACTTCGTCGACGAGCGCGGCCGCGTCGGCGCGGGACGTCGCGTCCGTCGTGACCGCGGCCTTCAAGGTCCCGTACGTGCGCGTCTTCACCGTGAGCGCGCGCGTGTCGACGTCGGAGAGCCCGGGGATCCCGTGCTCGTCGAGGAATTCGTGGACCGTCTTCTTTGCATCAGGATGCGACGGGGCCTCGCAGGCCTCGCGGACGACGAACGCGCGGGTCTGGATCCGGTCGCTTTCGACGCGGGCCGGGTCGAGGCTCACCCCGTAGTTCCCGATGAGCGGGTACGTCATCATCAGGATCTGGCCGCGGTAGGACGGGTCCGTCAGGGCCTCCTGATAGCCGGTCATCCCGGTGTTGAAGACGAGCTCGCCGAACACCGTCGCCCGGGCCCCAAAAGAGCGCGCCTCGAGGACCGACCCGTCTTCGAGGACCAGGAAGCCCGTGCCCATATCCGTGCGACCTGTCCTCCATACAAGCCGCCCCTTTATGTAACTTTGGATGGTCGTTTCCGCTCCAGCGTCCAGGACGAGACGCGCGGTCGAATTCAAGTCTCGGAGGAGACTACGGGAGGTTCGATGGTGGAAGAGGAGCCCGTGTTCGTCTATCTCATCGGGACCGCGGGCTCGGGGAAGACCCGCCTCGCGCACGCGATGAAGACGTGGCTCTCCGAACACGGGCTCGACGCGGCGACCGTGAACCTCGACCCGGGCGCCGAGCGGCTGCCCTATGCGCCGGACGTCGACGTCCGCGAATGGATCCGCCTTGCGGACGTGATGGACCAGCACGGCCTCGGCCCGAACGGCGCGCAGGTCGCCGCGGCCGATATGCTCGCCGCCCGCGTCAAGGACCTCGAGGAGGCGATCGAAGAGACGCCCGCGACCTACTACATCATGGATACGCCGGGCCAGACCGAGCTCTTCGTCTTCCGCGAGGCCGGGAAGTTCTTGGTCGAGAGCAGCGGGCCCCGCACGTTCGTCGCGTTCCTCATCGACCCGTTCCTCGCCCGCGACCCGTCCGGCCTCGTAAGCCAACTCCTCCTTTCCGCGACCACCCAATTCCGGTTCCAGCGCCCGATGGTGAACGTCCTCTCGAAGGCCGACCTCCTCTCCGGAGACGACCTCTCGACGCTCCTTTCCTGGACCGAGGACCTCGACCGGCTCTACGATCTGCTCGTCTCCGAACGAGCCACGATGTACGCGCAGCTCAACACGGCGGCCCTCGACATGCTCAAAAGCTTCGGCAACTCCGTGAGGGTGGTTCCGACCTCCTCGGAGAGCCTCGAAGGCGTCGAACAGCTCTACACCCTCGTACAATCCACGTTTTTCGCCTCCGAGGACCTCACGCCCTCCTAGGGCGTGGCGCCGCGAGGCCTTAACCGACGAACGGAACCAGCATCACAATTTTTTAATAATGCCTACCCTTAGGGGGGTGGGACGAGAGGGTACCCGCATGAGCCGAGCCACCATCCTGTTCGTCGCCGCCGTCGCCATCTTCACGCTCGCGCCGCTTGCCGCCGCGCAGGCCACGCTCACGATCGCGGTCGCCGAGCTTCCCGCGACGGTCACGATGACGCCGTCCGAGACGGCAAAGACGATCCCGTTCAAGGTCTCGCTGAACGCGAGCGAGTTCTTCTGCACCGGCCCCGGCGCCTTCAACGTGAACCTCACGGCCGCGGGCAGCCTCCCGCCGGTCGACAACGCCTCGGTCGACCCGCCGATGGTCACGTTCACCGCGGCCCAAGGCGTCTACAGCGGGCAGGTCCCGCTCTCGATGCAGAGCGAGTTCAACGGAAGCGCCGACGCGAAGCTCGTCGTCCGCGGACCCGCCGACCGGCAGACGCACACGCACGACATCACGGTCACGGCCGACTTTGCGGGCGGCGCGGTCGAGAACTGCAACCCCGTCCTCCAGGCGCCCGGCTCGCCCTTCCCGGCGGGCCAAGGCACGGCGAACATCCGCATCACGATGGAAGGCGCGCCGACCGGCGGCACGGGCGGCACCGGGGGCACCGGCGGGACCGGCGGCACCGGTGGGACCGGCGGCACGGGCGGCACCGGTGGCACCGGCGGGACCGGCGGC
>JBQTJL010000317.1:0-14258 GCA_052387135.1 Methanobacteriota archaeon
AAGACAACCGTATATGCCACCCCTACTTCCGTTGGCGGCTCCCGTCGGGGGCTCGCCCGCTGGCGCGCCGATGACTACGGTGATACCGATGGTCGAAAGGAATCAGCTTCAACAGGCGATCGGGAAGGCCATCCAAGACCGGCCCCCGAGGAAGTTCAAGGAATCCGTCGAGATCGCGTTCAACCTCAAGAACGTCGATCTTACGGTCCCGAAGAACCGGGTCGACGAGGAGGTCCAGCTCCCGAAGGGCCGCGGCAAGGCCGTGAAGGTCGCGATCTTTGCGTCCGGTGAGCTTGCCGTGAAGGCGCGGGGCGCGGCCGACCTCGTGATCCAGCCCGAAGGGATCAACGACCTCGCGGGCGACAAGTCGAAGGCGAAGAAGCTCGCGACCGAGTACAACTTCTTCCTCGCCGAGGCGCCGCTCATGGTCACGATCGGACGGACGCTCGGTACCGTCCTTGGCCCCCGCGGCTAGATGCCGAAGCCGATCCCGCCGCAGGCGGACCCCGCGGGGATCGTGGGGAACCTGCGCCGCACGGTCCGGGTCCGGAGCAAGGACCGCCGGACGTTCCACGCGCCGGTCGGGACCACGGACATGTCCGTGGACGATCTCACGGACAACGCGGCGCTCGTGCTCGACCGCGTGACGAAGAAGCTCGAACAGGGAACGCAGAACCTCGACTCCGTCTTCGTGAAGACGACGATGGGTCCGGCCGTGAAGGTCCTCTAGGTGAGATGGATGGCCCACATCGCTCCCTGGAAGAAGGAAGAGGTCCAGGAACTCGTCGCGGTCATCAAGGAGAACCCGGTGATCGCGGTCGCAAACGTCGAGAAGATCCCCTCGCCGTCGATGCAGAAGATCCGGCGATCCCTCCGCAACGACGCGACGATCCGCGTCGCAAAGAACACGCTCATCGCCCTCGCCCTCCGCGAGGTCGCGAAGGAGAACGGCGGCGGCCGCGACAAGCTCGCGGACCTTGCCTCGAAGATGTCCGGCTCGACGGCGCTCATCGCGACGAAGATGAACCCGTTCCGGCTCTACCGGAAGCTCGACGAGTCGAAGACGGCGGCCCCCGCGAAGGCGGGCGACATCGCGCCGGACGACATCGGCGTGAAGAAAGGCGAGACCCCGTTCAAACCCGGCCCGATCGTGGGCGAGCTCCAGAAGGCGGGCATCCCCGCCGCGATCGAGGAAGGCAAGGTCGTGATCAAGCAGGACAAGGTCCTCGTGAAGAAGGGCCAGCCGGTCCCGGCCGCGGCCGCCGCGATGCTCTCGCGGCTCGAGATCTTCCCGATGACGGTCGGGGTCGACCTCAAGGCGGCCTACGACAACGGCACGATCTTCGGGTCCGAGGTCTTGGGCGTCGACGACAAGAAGTTCATGGCGGACCTGCAGCTTGCGGCGCGCTCCGCGATGAACCTCGCGGTCTTCGCCGGGTATGCCTCGAAGCAGACGATCGAGCCTCTGCTTGCGAAGGCCCACCGCGAAGCCTTGGCGCTCGCGGTCGAGGCGACGATCTTCGACGCGAAGGCGATCGACCTTCTGCTTGCAAAAGCGAACGCACAGGGCCTCGCGATCGCAAGGAAGCTCAGACCTGAGGCCTTGGACGAAGACATCTCAAAGCAACTGAAGTAGAGACCAGGAGGAATGAAGCAAATGGAATACGTCTATGGTGCGCTGCTCCTCCACTCCGCCGGCCAGCAGGTCTCGGAGGATGGAGTGACCAAGGTGCTGAAGGCCGCCGGCGTGAGCGTCAACGAGAGCCGTGTCAAGGCCCTCGTGGCGAGTCTCGAAGGCGTGAACATCGACGAGGCGGTCAAGCAGGGCGCCTTC
This sequence comes from Methanobacteriota archaeon, assembly GCA_052387135.1. GTDB lineage: Archaea > Thermoplasmatota > SW-10-69-26 > JACQPN01 > JBQTJL01 > JBQTJL01. The sequence goes on from JBQTJL010000317.1 coordinate 1,835, forward strand.
GCTGCGGCTCCGGCCGCGGCGCCCGCAGCCGCGGGCGCGGAAAAGAAAGAAGAGAAGAAGGAAGAGGAGAAGAAGGTCTCCGAGGAAGAAGCGGCCGCCGGCCTCGGCGCGCTCTTCGGCTGATTCCACCCTTCCATCTCGCGAAATCCGTCCTGCGGCCCCCGCACAGGGGCCGCGCGACCTTTTTTTTCCTATTCCACCCAGTGCTCGACCTCGTCCCCGGGACGGGACACGTCGCGGCCCTCCCACGCCATCGTGCCGCGGATCGTGGATCGCGCCGGCTCCACGGCCTCGACCACGACTTCGAGCCGGACCCCGGCGACGGGAAGCGTACCGCGGTTCACCGTGTCGCCTTCGACGACGCGGAACGCGCTCGGCACAAGGAGCGCGACGTGGAAGTCCCGAAGCTCGCCGCCGGCCTCGTTCTCGACCTCGAACCGGACCCGGTCCCGGTCGCCGACGCGAAGGCGCGGTCCGCGCCACTCCGCGGTGCCCGCCTGCGGGTCCTCGGACGCGCCGGGTGTCTCATCGGCGTCCCAGTGATACCACACCGCGGACGTGATCCGGCTCGAGTATCCGAGCGCGGTGTCGCCGGAGCCGCCCTGGGGCGGCGGGAGCGGCGGAGGGTCCGCATCGGACGCGCCGGGGTCCGTAAGGCAACCCGCGAGGACGAAGCAGAGCAGCAATAGAGACGAAACGACGAGCGCCCGCACGAGGACCCCGCGTCCGCAAGAGTAGGAAAAGGGTTAAAACGATTCGGCTTCCCTCGGGACCTGCCGCAGGGAGAGGCGGCATTGGGAGGCACGTCATGCAGGGTGATGCCGAAGTCGGACGTGGGCTCTGGTTGTCGGTCGCGGTGCTCGTGCTTGCGGCGCCCGCCGCGGTGGGTGGCGCGCTCGTGCCCGACCTTGCCCCGGTCCCCCTTCCGGCCCCCTCGGACGAGGATGCCGGCCCCGCGACCTCGGACGTGGAGACGCCTCCGCGCGAACCGCTCGCGGTCCGGGCGACGATCGAGCCCACGACCGAGCCGCGCACCGTCGTCGCGACCGTGGCGTGGGAGGCCGACGACTCGTTCGTGGGCGGCGTCCTCCGGCTCGAACCGCACGGCGGCCTGTCTCCCGTCTCGGGCGTCCCGGAGCCGGTCTCCCTCGGCCCGGCCGAGCGGATGGGCGAGCGGGTCCTCGCGCTCCGCGCCGAAGGCGACGGACCGTTCGCGCTGCATGCGACCCTCGACGGGACCTTCGTCGCGATGAGCTACCGGAAGACGAGCGTCGCGGCGTTCCACTACGATGCCGGAGGCGCGTACGTGCCCGGCGTCCCCGGTGCGGGCGACGCCGCCGGGGTCGACGTGTTCGGGGGTGTGCTCCCGGGGCCCGCCGCGCCGGCCTCCGGAGGCGGACCTACGCCGCAGGCGACCTGCACCACGACCTTCACGGTCCACTACACGACGTCCAGCGGGACTTCGATCCCGTCCGGCAAGCGCGGGCTCCCGGTGCGGGGCCTCGAAGTGAACATCCGGAACTCGGCGAACACGATCCTCCAGACCCGCTACACGAACGCGAACGGGGACGCAAGCTTCACGATCACCGCCGACCCGTGCAACAGCTTCAACATCCTTCGCCAGATGATCTACAAGGACGGATCGACCGAGAAGCTCCGCGGGACGAACCTTGCGAGCACGCTCCTTACCGGGACGACGACCCAGTTCACCGTCGCAAACGGCGGCACGGTCTACTGGTCCGTGAGCGAAGGGCACACGGGCTCCGCCTACATGCTCGGCCAGTTCGTCGAATCGTACGAGGAGACGAAGGCCGACGGCTACACGATGACGCCGGTCCAGTACCGGTGGACCCAGAACCAGGCGCGCTCCAGCGGATGCACGACCTGCTACGAGGGCGGGAACCCGGGGACGATCTGGATGAACGGCACGGACCAGGACGAGTATTCGGACTGGGAGACGTACCACGAGTACGGGCACCACGTCCAGTACAATCTCGCGGGGAGCCTGCCGGGCTCCAGCTACGGGAACCACAACTGCACGGACTGCCACCGCTGGGACTCGGTCCACGGCACGCTCGGCAGCGCCTTCAAGGAGGCGTGGGCGAACTTCTACGTCGGCCTCATCCGGGACACCGCGAGCATCGGCATCGGCGACCTCGAGGACCCGAACGTCGGGCGGACCGACAACGTAAACCTCGACAACTGGGGCCCGTTCCGCGAGGGGGCGATCGCGGGCGCCCTCTGGGACGCGAAGAAGGGCTCGGGCGTCACCCGGGCCGACTTCTACCAGACGCTGGACCAGAACCCGGCGGACGTCCACCGCTTCTTCCAGCAATGGGGCCTCCTCTCGAACCCGGCGAGCTCGACGTTCCAGGCCGCGATGGAAGGGCTTCACATGGCGGCGAGCGGCGACGGGGACAGCTACGTCGACGCGGGGAACACGCACGCGGCCGCGACCGGCGTCACCGTCGGCAACAACGACGGGTCGATCACGTACGAGACGCACGAGACGACGGTCGACCGGAACGACTACTACAGCTTCTCCGCCTCGAGCGGACAGCAGATCCAGGTCACGATGGCGCCCCAGTCCGGGAAGGACCTCGACCTTTATCTCTACAACCCGAGCGGGACGCTCAAAGGGCAGTCGACGAACGGCGGCGGCGCGTCGGAGTCGATCACCTTCACGGCGGACAGCACGGGCTCGTGGCGGTTCGCCGTCGTCTCGTACACGTCGGCCGAGGCACAGGGGCGGTACACGTACACGTTGAGCGTGGGGACTCCGAACGACCTCGGCTCGGTCACGATCACGAGCGTGCCGTCGACGGTGTCGCCCGGCGCGGGCTTCTCGGTCTGCTGGGACGTCACGGGAAGCGGCACGATCTCGCACACGGGCGTGCACCACGGGACCTCGAGCGGCTCCTATCCCTCGCACACGACGGCCCAGAGCGGCACGGCGCCGGCGAACTTCTGCGCCTCCCTTACGGCCCCGTCGAGCGGGTCCGTGTATCTTCGCGCGCACGCGCAGGGCCCGAACGACGACCTTACGTCGTCCGAGGCGCGGGTGGAGGTCGTCGTCGCCCAGAACGACTGCGGCTCCGGCGGCGACGCGGGCGGTTCGCACTCCTCGGCCTACGGCGTCGGGACGCCGCCTCGTTCGTGCGGCGGGACGATCACGCCGACGGACATCGAGGACTGGTACAAGTTCCCGATCACGATCGGGGAGACGATCACGATCAGCATGACGCCGGCGTCGGGCCAGGACTTCGACCTCTGCCTCTACAACCCGAGCGGGACCCAGGTCGGGACCTGCTCCACGGCCGGCTCGGGCAGCACGGACACGGTGTCCGCCACGGCGACCGTGGGCGGGGACTGGCGCGCGAAGATCTATTACTACGGCGGCGGCGGCGGCGCGTACAGCTTCAGCGTATCGGCCTGCGTGCTGAACGTGGTGGTCTGCGTCGGGTGACACGCCGGCCGTTCTTCTCCTCGCCTTCGGCCTTAAGACGAGGCCCACGGATACCGAAGGCGGGGAACCGGTCTTGCAAGGCACGTCCTCCAGCCTGCTCGTCGTCATGAGCCTCGTTGCCGCATCGAGCGTTGTCGCCGTGGCGCCGGCCGCCGCGTCGTGCGACTGGCCCGCATACGGGCGCGGCGTCCTCCGGACGTTCGCGACGGGCGCCGGATGCTCGTCGATCGGGACGGACGATGCGGCCCGCCTCGCGCCCCGATGGTTCCTCCCGACCGCCGATTCGGTCACGGCCTCGCCGACGGTCGTCGACGGCGTCGTGTACGTCGGGTCCTGGGACGGCACGTTCTATGCGATCCCCGCGGACGCCGGGCCGCTCGCGGCGCCGCTCTGGACGTTCGCGATCGACGACGCAAACGACGTCTCGTTCGGCCGCATCGTGTCGACCGCCGCGGTCGCTACGGTCGCGGGGACCCGGATCGTCGCGTTCGGAGGCGGCTCGACCCTCTACGTGCTCGACGCGGAAAGCGGGGCCGAGCTCGCCCGCGCCTGCCTCGACCCCCGCGCCGAACCCGCGCCCCCTGCATCGCCCGTGCGGTGCCGAGGGTCGGAAGCGGAGATCGAGATCGAGTCGTCCCCGGCGGTGGTCGAGGTCGACGGCGACCCGTGGATCCTCGTGGGCCACGGCGTCCACAATCGGCCGGGCGTCGGGCGCACCGGCCTCGTTGCGCTCGAGCTTTCGGCCGCTCCGTGGGGCCTCGCGCCCGTCTGGAAGTTCGACCCGGAGCGCCGCGTCACCCTGACGAGCGATGCCGAAAAGGCGGGCTCGGCGGGGTTCCTGTTCACGACGTCGATCCTCACCGACGGGGCCGGCACGGGCTCCGGATGCGGCGGGGTCTGGGGCTCGCCCGCGGTCGAGCCCGACGACGGGATCGTGTTCTTCGGGACGGCAAACTGCGAGGCGGACTCCGTGCCGGACGGCGAGCACGGAGGCGAGGCCGCCTACGCGCTCGACCTTTGGACCGGCGGCCTCCTCTGGACGTACGCGCCGAGAGGGCTGAACCGCCTCGACGACGACTTCGGCGCGACGCCGAACGTCCTTCCGGGCGGTCGCGTCGGGTTCGGCGGCAAGGACGGCCGCTACTATGCGTTCGCGCAGGAAGGCGAGGTCGACGGGTCGGCGGACCTCCGGTGGACGTCGCGCCCGGGGCAGGCGGGCCACCTCGTCACCGATTTTGCGTTCGGCGGCGTGATCGGGACGCCCGCGGTCGGACGGGTCGGGGCGACCCCGGCGATCTTCGTCGCCACCGCGCTCTCGACCCCGATCGGCGAGCCGGTCGATTCCCACGGCCCGAACGTCGACGCGAGCCTCGCCGAGGACCCGGGCCGCATGATGTCGCTGCATGCGATCCGCGCATCGGACGGGGCGGTCCTCTGGCGCTCGCCGGTGGCCCGGGCCTCGTTCGGCGCGCCGGTGTACGCGGACGGGATCGTGTTCGTCCCTTCGACCTTCGACTCGTCCGTGAAGGCGTTCGACGCCGACGACGGCCGGCTCCTTGCGTCCGTGCCGCTGAACGGACCCCCCTCGTCGGCGCCGGTGGTCGTAGGCGACACGCTGTTCGTCGGGGCCGGCACCCGCGAGACCGACGCCGAGTTCAAGACGTTCCAGCTCGCCGGGATCGAACCCGTCGCGGGCGACCATGCGCTCTCGCGGCTCGCGGGGGTGTGGGCCTTCTCCGTCCGCTGAGCCCCGGCCGGGGAAACCCTTAAAGAGAGGGGCAGGATTGCGTCCTCCGGTGCGCCCCATGGGCATCTTCGACAAGGTCCTCGGTTCCGGGTCCGAGAAGCTGAACGCGCGGGAAGGGTTCTGCGGGATCGCCCTTTGTGCGATCTCGGCGGACGGCGTCATCACGGAAGAGGAGGCGTTCGGCTTGACGAACGCGCTCGCGCGGATGAGACTCTACCAAGGGATCTCGGAGCGCGAGTTCCGGGGCATGTTCGCAAAGCTCGTCTCGACGGCGCGCGCGAAGGGCGTCGAACCGCTCCTCTCGGAGGCGGCCGCCGCGGTCCCTCCCGAGCTTCGCCCGACCGCGTTCGCGGTCGCGACGGACCTCCTCATGGCGGACGGCCACGTGGCGCCGGACGAGAAGCGCTTCCTCGAAAAGATCCAGAAGTCTCTGGACGTGCCGGACGACCTTGCGGTGAAGATCGCCGACGTGATCCGGATCAAGAACCAGGGATGAGCGATGTTCACCCGCGGGATGAGGCCGCTTCGCGGCCGGGATGAGGCGCCCGTGGCGCCGGGATGCCTCGCCGAGCCTGCACCGGGTGCCATCCCGCGAAGCTCGTTCCGCTGCGGAGCAGCTCATTCCGCGTAGCTCATCCCCTAGCACGCGGCGGTGAGAGAAGCGGCCCGCCCGCTCCGCCCCCGCTGTACGACGCCCGCCGCCTCGAGGCGCTTCACGTGCCACGAGACCAAGGCCTGGCTCATCCCGAGCGCGTCGGCGACCTGTTTCTGGGAGGCGCCGGGAGTCTCCCGGAGAAACTCGACGATGCCGCGGGCCTTCTCGTTCTTCAACATGGCGCGCTCGACCTGCTCCTTCGGCGAGTACGTGCCGCCGTTCTCGAAGAAGCACCGCTGCCGCGACCCGACCCGCGACGATACCAAGTGCGCCCGCTCGAGGCGGGAGAGGTGGTAAACGGTGGTCCCCCAGCCGAGCGCGAGCGCCGTCGAGAGCCCGCTCACGTGGACGCCGGGGTTCGCCCGGATGTATTCGTACATGCGCGCCCGGACCGGGCTCTCGAGCACTTCGTGGTCGGAAGCCCGCGTGTAGGCGGGCACGAGGGGCCCCGCGAGCGGCAGGAGGCGCTTTGCAAGGTACGCCGCCGTCGCAAGGAGGCCGGTCGTGCCTCCCACGCCGGCGAGGAACTCGGGGCGGCGGAGCTCGGGGTGGCTCGCAACGAAGCCGGGGATCCCCGAAAGCGCAGCGCCAAGCGCAAGCGCAAGGGCAAGGACGGAGGCGACGAGCGCCGCGGCGAACGACGCGGCGAGCGTCACGAGTCCGGCAGCGAGGGCCGAAACGACGCCGATGCTCGCGTGGAGCGCCCGCCCGAGAAGGTCCGTCGTGAGCGCGCCAGCCGTCGCAGCGCCATGCGCGGCCCCGACCGTGACCGCCGCGGCGCCGCCTGCGACAGCGCCGGCGAGCGCGCGCGCTTCGCCTAGCGGGAGCCCCGGAAGCTCCGCGGCCGATGCGGAGGGCATCGCAAGCAGTGCCAGCGCCGCCAGCGGAAGGACTAGCCTCACGGCGGACTCGTCCGTTCGGCGGATTATATAGGTTATGGATAGTCCGTTTGAAAGTGGCCGGATTTTTGCCAGCGCGCCGTAAAGCGTACGCGATTTCCGAAAGAAATCCGGCTACTTTTTAAAGAACGAGAACCGCTTTTTCTTCCGTTCCTCACCGGCTCCGGATTCGGGCTCCTTCGTGGAGGGTTCTGGCCCGGCAGGCCTTTCGGCACGCTTCAGGAACCCGAAGCGGCCTTTCTTCTCTTCGGCCTCCGGCGGTGCGGCGGTGGTCGGCTCCGCCGCCGGCGTCTCCGGCTTCCTGCTTCCTGCTCCCGGCTCCCGCGCCGCGACGGTCGGCGTCGGCGGGACGACCGCGGTCGCGTATGCGGGCGACGGAACGACGGGCTTGCGGTCGAGCTCGGATTCGATCGTCTCGAGGCTCTTCACGTTTCCGCCGACGAGCGAAAGAAGGGTGGTCTTGGGTCCTTCCTCCGTCTCGTACTCGACCTCGGCGACCTTGCCCCGCGACGTCCGGTAGAGCACCCGCGCGGAGAGGATCGGGCGCGAGAGGAACGCTTCGGCAAGACGCATCTCTTCGACCGTGAGGATCCCCGAGCCGGGCGTCGGCGGCACGGCGGCCTTCGTGACGGGCGCGGGCTCGGCCGCGGCCGCGGGCGCGTCGCCGTGGCGCATCCGGTCGACGGCGCGCCGGATGTCCTCGGAGGATTCGGGCGATTGTTTGATCCAAGCGCGCTCGAAGTACTCGACCTCGCGGGCCCCTTCCGCGGCCGAGGCCTCGATCCGGCGCTTGTCCTCCGGGCCCGCGTTGCGGAGCTCGACGAGCCGCAGGGACTCGACGATCTCCTCGCGTTCTTCGCGGACGACCTTGGGTCTTGCCTCGACGATTCGGTTCACTTCGGTCATCGGTCCGTCTCCTCCAGGGGCGATAGGACGACTTCGATCTCGGGGGGCCCGTCCGGGGGCGCCGCGGCGCGGGGCTCGCGCGCCCACGCCCCGCCGTGCCGCACGCGGCCCGCCATGCGTTCGTACGGCTCGCGGAGCGAAGGAAGGGCGGAGGCGTGCGCGGCGACGCCGTCCGTCGCGCGGGCGAGCGCGCCGAGGCGATCGCCGCCGGTCGCGAGCCCCACGAGGACCGCGTGGAACTCGGCGCCGCTCCAGGCGACCTCGCGCGCGACGTGCCGCAGGTCCTCGGCGGCCGGCGTCTCGCTTGCGGCAAGGAACAGGATCGCCTTGCGGTTCCCGCGCCGGCCCTCCGAAAGGAGGACGTCGAGCGCTGCCGCAAGGGCGCGCTCGTGCGCGGGCTCGCCGCCGACCGCGACGCCGTCGAGCCGGTCGGCCCGGATCCGTGCCGCGGGGACCGCGGGCGGTAGGACCGTTGCCTCCGTGTCGGCGAGGACGACGGCGACGTGCTCGAGGAACGGCGCCGCGTTCCGCAGGAAATCGGCGATGGCGGCGCGCGCCCCCGCAAAGCGTGGACCGGCGAGCCCCGGCTCCGCCATGGCGGAGCACGCGTCGACGACGAAGGCGACGTCGTAGAGGTCCTTGCCGTCGGGATGGCGCGGCAGCTCGACCTCGAGCACGGTGTCCCGCGAAACCTGCACCGTGCCGGAGGGGTCGGTGCCGGAGACGACGAAGAGGACGCGTTCCGGCGGGACCGCGACGCGGTCGTCGACCGCGACCTCGGTGCCGACGAGGTACTCGTGGAGCGAGCGCGCCGCGCGTTCGGCCCGGCCGGGGTCGCACCGGGCGGGGTGCGACAGAGTGACGCGCGAAGCGGCCGGCGCCGGCATGACGCCCCCCTTATCCGGTCCTGTTTAATTAACGCTTCCCCATGAGGCGGAGCACCTGGATGCGCTCGAAGAAGAACGCCCGCTCCGCAACGGTCTCCGCGGAGAAGCCGCTTTCGGAGAACGCGCGCGAACGCGTCGCCGCGTCCTGTCGGTCCGACGCGACGAGAAGGATCCGGCCGCCCACCGCAAGGCGCCTCCGGGCCTCGGGGAGGAACCGGAGGACGACGTCGAGTCCGGTCGACCCGCCGGAGAGCGCCTCGTCGAGCGGGCCCTCGACGCGGTCCTCGGGCGCCGTCGGCACGTAGGGTGGATTGAAGAGGACGAGGTCGAACGGGCCCCCGAACGGTCCGAAGAGGTCGCCGGCCGCGACATCGATCGAGACGCCGTTGGCCGCCGCGTTCTCGTCGGTGAGACGGACCGCGCGCGGATTTCGGTCGGTCGCGGCGACGCGGGCGCCGCGGCGCGCGGCCTCGATCGCGACGAGGCCGGTCCCGCACCCGATCTCGATCGCGCGTTCGCCGGCCTGCGCGTCGAGCGCCGAAAGGAGGAGCCATGTGTCGTCGGACGGCGGGTACACGTCGGGGTCGGTCGCGTACGGAAGGCCCTGCCATTCGAGCTTCAGCGGACCGCCTCCGCGAGCCGGTTCGAAAGCTCGCCGAACTCGCGCGGCGAAAGGACCTCCGCGCGCTCGTCCATGAACGGAAGGTCCCGTACGGCCGCGACGACCCGGTCGCGGTCGGTCGTGAACGCCTGCCAGTGGTTCACGATCGCGTTCCGTAGCTTCTTCCGACGGCCCGAGAAGCCGGCGCGGACGACCTCGTCGAAGACGCGGTCGTCGAGGATCGGGAACGGGGGCTTCTCGCGGGGCGAGAGGCGCACGATGGCGGAGCCGACCTTCGGGGGCGGATCGAAGGCGGACGGCGGCACCCGCTCGAGGACGCGGCAATCCGCCCGGGTCTGGACGGAGACGGACAGCCGGCCGTACGAGTCCGTCGCGGGCCGGGCGGACATCCGCTCGGCGAACTCGAGCTGGTACATGAGGATCGCGCGCTCGAAGCGCAGGCCGAGCAGGCGGAAGGTGATGTCCGTGCTGATCCCGTACGGGAGGTTCGAGACGACCTTGTCGAACGAGGGCAGCTCGACCTTTGTGGCGTCCCCTGCGACGAGGTCGACGTTCTCCGGGAGCGCCTCGCGCAAGGACTCGAGGAGGCGGCGGTCGATCTCCACGGCGACGACGCGTCGGGCGACGGAGGCAAGACGCCGCGTGAGGACCCCGAGGCCGGGTCCGATCTCGAGGACTACGTCGTCGCCGCGGAGGTCGGCGTAGCCGATCTGCCGATCGGCCACTCGTTCGTCGATCAGGAAGTGCTGGCCGAGCCGTTTCGACTTCCTCATGCTCGCGCGGCGCCGAACGCCCCGCGAGCATTAGAAGGTTCTTCCCTACGGGACGAACCGGTAGGTGATCTCCACGTCGTACTGGACCGGCTGCTGGTAGGCCGCGCTCGCAACGAGCGGGTCCTGCGACGTGCGCGCCTGGACGAGGTAGAGGCCCGGCGCGACGTCGTCCGCCGTCACGTCGATGAAGAGCGGCGAGGAGCCCGACTCGGCCTTGTAGCCGGTGGGCATCCAGGTCCCGTTCTCCTCGGACATGCGGTAGAGGTAGAGCGCCATGCCTTGGAAGGAGCGGTCCGCGACGTCGTCCCACGTGAGGGTCGCGACGAGGCGCGTCGAGGACGGCTGAACGGCGAACGTGAGGCCGCTGCCCTCGTAGCGGTCCGCGCGGTCCGCGACCTCGGTCGGAAAGATCGTGGTGTCGGTCCGCACCTCGGTCACGACCTCCGAGCCGCGGAAGCGCTCGACGCGGAACCCGGGGTCGGGGTGCTGGGCCTCCGGCGGGGTCTCGGCGCCGGCGGGGCGCGGGACCGGGGCCATTTCGGCCGCGAAGGGGTTGTCCGAGTTTGCGGCAAGTCCGGCGACCGCGGCCGCCGGGAGCAGCACGAGGAATCCCGCGTAGAGCCTGTTCATGCGATCACCCGCACTTCATCCGGCGTCCGTCCGCAAGGATTCTCGGTGTGTCCGTCCGTCCCAGACCGGTTCATCGCGTTCACTCCCAACGCCCCCGACTTCGCGTGCGACACGGATAACCGTTCTGTCGGCGACGTTGAAACGTGATGAAGCGATGGTTCTGGCTCGCGCAGCCTGCGGGCTGCGCGATGAACGTTGGAGGAACTTGGGAAAAACGAGGGCGGGGGCGAGGGCGAGCGCGAGGGCGAGCGTAGGTGCGAAGGCGCGGGGGAGGATAGGGCGAGGCGAAGGGGAGGCGGCGCTAGACGGGTGCCCACGCGGACGCCAGGAGTTCCGCCTGCTCCATGACCGTTTGCGTCGCCCGTTCCTGCCTGTCCGGCGGATAGCCGTGCTTCCGGAGGAGCCGCTTCACGAGTACCCGCAGGCTGGCTTTGGCGCTCGCCCTTGTGGTCCAGTCGATCGTGGCGTTTTTCCGGATCGTGTCGGCGAGTTCCCGCGCGATCTGTTGGAGGATGGCGTCGCCGAGGACCTTTACTGCGCTATCGCTTACCTCGAGCGCATCGTAGAAGGCCGTCTCCTCCTTGGACAGGCGCAGTTCCTCGCCCCGACGTTCCGCCGCTTTCATCTCCTTCGCGAGCGCGATCAGGTCCTCGATCACCTGGACCGTCTCGATGGCGCGATTGTGGTAGGCGCGGACCGCTCGCTCGAGCATCTCTGAGAATCGCCGAGACTGGACGAGATTGTGCCTCGAGCGGGCCTTGATCTCGTCGTTCAGCAGGTTGCGAAGGACCTCGACGGCGAGGTTGCGGTGTGGCATGCGGCGGACTTCGGCCAGGAACTCGTCCGAGAGGATCGAAAGGTCCGGCTTTTTGAGGCCGGCGGCGGAGAAGATGTCGATGACCTCGTCCGTGGCGACGGCCTTCGAGACGATCTGTCGCACGGCCGCATCGACGTCCTCCCTCGCGGCGGTCCGGTCCCCGGACGCCTTCTTCAGGGCGGCGCGGACGGCCTGGAAGAAGGCGACGTCGTCTTTGACGCGCAACGCTTCCTTGTGCGGGACCGCCAGGGCGAAAGCAGCGGAAAGCGCCGCGACCGCATCGAGGAAACGCTCCTTGCCTTCGGGTTGCGAAAGAAGATGCTCGAGAGCCCGCGGGATGAGACGAAGCCGGTCTGCAGGCTTTCCCGTGAGGAACGCGGACCGGTCGAATCCGCGGAAAATGCCCTCGCAGACCTCCACAGTCTCCAGGAGCTTGGCGACCGCCTCCTCCTGCGGAACCGCCGTTTTTCCCTTTCCGCCGCTGTCGCTGTAGTCGTGGAGCGCCTTTCGTAGCATGTCCGCGAGCCCGAGGTAGTCGACAATCAGGCCGCCCGGCTTGTCCCGGAACACGCGGTTCACCCGGGCGATCGCCTGCATCAGCGTGTGTCCACGCATCGGCTTGTCCACGTACATGGTGTGGAGGCTTGGCACGTCGAACCCGGTGAGCCACATGTCGCGGACGATGACGAGCCGCAGGGGGTCCACCGGGTCCTTGAACCGTTTCGCCATGTCTTCGCGGCCGCGCTTATTGCGGATGTGACGCTGCCAAGTCACGGGGTCACTTGCCGAACCCGTCATGACGACCTTCATGGCGCCCCCGGCCTCGTCGTCGGAAACCCAGCCAGGGCGCAGGTTCGCGATCTCGTCATAAAGCTCGACGCAGATGCGCCGGCTCATGCAGACGACCATTGCCTTGCCGTCCATCGCTTCGAGGCGCGTTTCGAAGTGCTCCACGACGTCTCGCGCCACGACCGCGAGTCGCTTCTCGGCGCCGACCACGGCCTCGAGCTGAGCCCACTTCG
>JBQTJL010000318.1:0-5498 GCA_052387135.1 Methanobacteriota archaeon
GCTCGTCCAGGACGTCGGTCGGGATATCCTTCTTCGTCTTCCTTGTCACCGTTTCGGCTGTCGGCATCGTCTCACGCGGTCTTCACGTCTGGGACCACTCGCCGTACACAAAAAACCGGACACTCCCGGACGCGAGGTTGGATGCCCTCGTCGACGGCTTCCCGTCGGGTCTAAAGGACCTGGAGGTCTGGCGCGAGGCCTTGGACCTCGCATGCAACGTGCGGTCCGTGACCCGGGGTTGGCGGGAGCGCGACGCCGTGAGACACCAATTGGACTCCTCCATTTCCTCGATCGGCGCGAACTTGGCCGAAGGCGTGGGCCGCGGCCTCCCTGGCGACCGAAAGCGCGGAGCGGCCATCGCACGAGGGTCCGCGTACGAAAGCCTCCATTGGATGGCGTTGGCGCACCGAGAGGGTCGCCTGCCGGATACGAAGGCGCGCGAATGGGCCCTACGGACCACGGGCCTATGCCGGAGGCTCCACCGATTCATCCGCTATTGTGAGAGCCGCCGCTGAGCCCCTCCCTTGTACCTCGTACCCCCGTCCCCCGTACCTATCGCACCACGGTATGCCGCAGCCCGGCGAACTTATGGAGAAGGCCCGCCTCGTCGACGAGCTTCTCGGCAAACCACCCGCACGTGGCGCACGCGAATCCGGGGACCACGTCCAAGTAGTAGTCGCCGGCCGTGGCCGAACCGCCGCGGCGGAGCGCCCGACGCTCCTTCTTCGTCTCGCCGAACGGCCGCGTCGCTCCGCACCGCTCGCATCGAGCCGCAAACGGCCCGGGGCCTTGCGTCGGCATGGTCCCGTCTAGAGCGTCGGGACCCGGAGGAAGAGCCCGTTCAGCGTGGCCGCGCCCGGTATCCGGTTGGCGTTCGTCGCGTACTGGTCCTCGAAGTTCGAGATCCCGAGGTAGAGCGTCTCGCCGGGCCCGATCGTCGTCCCGACCCCGCCGAGGTCGATCTCGAACAAGGTGGGGAGTGGGGCCGGCGCGTCGAGGTGGAACGGCGTGACCTGCGAGTTCACCGTGCGGAGACCGGACGGGCCTTGGACGACGAGGCTGAAGTAGACCGTGGTCTCTGCGTCGACGCCCTGGATGAAGCCCGAAAGCGTCGGGATCCCGAGGAGCGTGACGCCGCTCGGGAACTGCGGGATCGGCACAAGGACGCGGGCCCCGCCGGGCGCTTGCGGCAACGCGTAGACGCCCGAGGCGAGCCGGCCGATCGAGCCGGTCGCAAGCGGCCACGAGGCGCCCGAGACGCAGGTCCCGTCCTCCATCGCGTACTCGACGCCAGGAAGCGTGTCCGCCGCACCCTTCAGGGTGTGGTTGTACCATGCCGTGTACTTCGCGGCAAGCCCGCCGCACGGGCTCCCGGCCTTCGCCGGCTGGACGCCCACGGGGACCGGCGACGGGACCGGGATCGTTCCCTGCGAGTTCAGGATGTGGCCGTCAAGATGCGTGAGGAGCTTCACCTTCGGCGCGGACGGGTGCGCCGCGATCGCCTCGTAGTTCGCGACTGCCTGGTTCACGTTGAAGAGCGTGTCCGAGGAGCCTTGTGTAAGGTACGTCGGGATGCCGATCCCGCCCGGGTAGTTTACCGGGCTGTGCTCGCGGAACTCCGAGACGACGTTCACCGTGTACGGCGGCGTTCCGTCGGGGAGTCCGTTGAACAGCATCGCTTCGCGATAGGCGGTGTCGATCATGGGGTCGACGCGCGCCGAGGCCTTGCCGCCGAGGTATAGAAGGTGGACCCAGTCCGACTTCACGGCGCCGTTCGGGGCGAGGCTCTGCACGAGGTCGTGCCACGTGATGTCCGGGGCCATCGCGTCGAGCCGCGGATCGAAGATCGAAAGCAGGATCTGGTAGCCCCCTCCGTAGGAGCCGCCCAACGCGCCCATCACGGGGTCCCTGCCGTTCACGGTGTCTTCGAGGAGCACCCAGTCGAGGGTCTCGGTGTAGTTCACGACGTGGCTCACGTCCTTGATCTCGAAGTCCGGGTCGTGGACCCGGGCCTGTCCGCCGGACTGGCCGTGGCCCCGCATGTCGATGCTCACGACGCCGAACCCGGCGTCGAGGTACGGCTTCGCGTTCGCAAGGCCGGCGGTGTTGTTGCGCCAGCGCGAGCCCGACCAGCCGTGGCTGTGGAGGAGGATCGGGGCCTTCGCATCCGGGCCCGAACCGTTCGGCTGGAAGACCGTGATCCAGATCGTCGTGGCGTTGTCGAAGCTCACGAGCGAGACTTCGCTCGCGGTGTGGGCCGTGACGGCCGGCGCGACCGCGGTGTGGACGAACGGGACGAGGGGCGTCGCGACGAGCGCGGCGAGGACTAGGGCCATCTGGGGTCTCATGCTCAGCCTTCCGACGATTGACGCATCCCGCTTTGGATGCAAGAACCTTCCGTCCCCGCGGTATCCCGCGGTAAAGGACAAGGGGTGTGTCACCCGCGGCGGCAACAGGTCGCCCTCCCGGAAAGGCGGAAAGGGGCGGGAAAGGGGAACGGAGCGGGCGTGGTCGGCCACTCCGACCCCTCCTTTCTCCTTTCCATCATTTCCCGAAAAGCGACTAGCGTCCCCAGACGCTATCGATATCCAGCTCGTCGGAGGCGGTCTTCTTCGCCTTGGCCTTCTTCTTGCCGGTCTTCTTCCGGCCGGCCTCGAGTTCGTCCAGCATCTCGGATAGTTCCGTCATGCGTCTCTCCATCCGTTGGGATCGTAGGGTGACCGCGACCTCGCCGCGCGTCCGTTCGAGGAGCCCTCGGGCGACGTCCTGCTTCCGCTTCACCGGCGCGAGGGCCGTCGGGTGGTCGAAGCGGAGCAGGACCCCGTACAGGGCCTCCATCGAGGCGAGCGATGCGAGCGCGCCGGGGACGTCGCCCCGGATCGCGGCGGAAAGGGCGCGGCGCCGGAACTCGCCCACGGCGTCGGCGAGCCCGAGGAGGTACGCGCGGGGCGTGACGTGGATCGCGGCCGGGGTCGGGACCCGGTCGGTCTCGGCAAGCGAGACGAGCACGTGGGCCTCGGCGACCTCTTGGAGCGCGTCCTCGACGAATCCTTCGTAGTACAGGTCGGGGGCGCTCCGGAGGAGCGTGTGGAGGTCCCGGGCGCCCCGCGCAAGGGCAGAGATGGCGCCCGCGACGTCTTCGCCGCGGTGGTGGGCCTGCATCGCCGCGCGCGCCGCGCGCGTAAGGTCGCGCGATGCCCGGAGGCCGGACTCGCGGAGCCGGTCCTTCCGGTCGAACTCTCGCTCGAGGGCCCGCGCGACACCCGCCAATCCCTGCACGGGATGCTCATCCGTGCCGCTGCCTTTAAGAGTTATCTATTTCCGTAGGCGCATCCTTCGGCGTCCCGTGCGTGTCCTCGTCACGGACCCCTTGTCGGCCGCTGGGCTCGCGGTCCTCCGGGCGCGGCACGACGTCGTCGAGGCTCCCCTGCCCCCGGACGAGCTCGTGAAGGAGATCGGCGGGTACGATGCGCTCGTCGTGCGGAGCGCGACGAAGGTCACGCGCCCGGTCCTTTTGGCCGGCACGCGCCTCAAGGTCGTGGGCCGCGCCGGCGTCGGCGTCGACAACATCGACGTGGTCGCCGCAAAGGAGCGCGGGATCGTCGTCGTGAACGCGCCGTCTGCGCCGACGAACGCCGTCGCCGAGCTTGCGCTGGGCCAGATGCTCGCGTTGGCGCGCCGCATCGTCCCGGGGACGGTCGGGATCCGCGAGGGACGATGGGAAAAGAGCAAGCTCGAAGGGATCGAGCTTTCCGGAAAGACCTTGGGGCTCCTCGGCCTCGGTCGGATCGGAAGCCGCGTCGCGGAGCTTTCGCGCGCCTTCGGGATGCGGGCGCTCTGCTACGACCCGTACATCACGGACGAGAAGGCGCGCGCGGCCGGCGTCGTCCGCGTAGCGTCTGTCGAATCGCTCGTCGCCGAGTCCGATTTCGTGAGCGTCCACGTCGCGCTCACGCCGGAGACCCGACACCTCGTCGGGGCGAAGCTCCTCGCCCGGTTCCGGCCCGGCTCCTACCTTCTCAACCTTTCGCGCGGTGGCGTCGTCGACGAGGCGGCGCTCGTTCGCGCGCTCGACGAGGGGCGGCTCGCGGGGGCGGCGCTCGACGTCTTCGAGAAAGAGCCGCCGGGTGCCGCGCCGATCGCGCAGCACCCGTTGGTCGTCGCGACGCCGCATCTTGGCGCTTCGACCGCGGAGGCGCAGGAGGCGGCCGGCCGCATCGTCGCGGAGGACGTCGTCCGCGTCCTCGATGGAACGAAGCCTGAGTTCGCGGTCTGATCAGCGGAAGGTCTTCGCAAGCTCGTCCAGGCGCTCGCGCTCCCGCGTGCCTTTGGCCGCGACTTTGAGCCCGCGTTCGACGAGCTCTTGCGCCTGCTTCTTCTTCCCGAGGCGGGCGGAGGCCATCGCGCGCTTCCAGCAGAGGTCCGCGATCCGCTGCGGCTCCTTCAGCTTCTCGAAGGTCGTCCGCGCCTCGTCGTAGTGCTCGAGGGCCCGCTTGTAGTCGCCGCGGTGGAAATGGATGTCGCCCTTCTCGTCCTCGATCAAGGCCCAGCGGCGCGCGTCCTTCACCTCGGACTTCTTGAAGAGCTCGAGCACGGAGAGATACAGGTTCTGGTACCCGGTGTCGATGAAGTCGAACTCGCGAAGGTCGAGGTTCTCTTCGAGGAGCTCCAGCACCTTCTCGCGCCGGCCCGCCGCAAGAAGATGGTGCAGGGCCTCGAAGCGGCCCTCGACGGACCCCTGCGAGAGGTAGTGCGCGGCCGCCTTTTCGTGCAGGCTCTTCTTGTTCTTGAGCTGCGCGTACCCGAAGTTCCGCACGACCTCGTGGAGCGCGTAGTCGCCCTCGTAGGACTGGACGAGGAGCCGCCGCCGGAGCTTGTAGAGGGCGTTCTCGGGGTTCTTCGTCGAGATCGCCGCGAGGTCTTCCAAGGCAAAGCTCGTCCGGAAGACGCTCGCGAGTGCCAAGACCTGTCGCTCATCGTCCGCGAGGCGTTCGTGAATCTCGGCGAGGAGGTACTCTTCGAGGTTCTTTTCGGGGATCCGGTCGAGCAGTTTCTCGATGCCGCCGCCTTCGGCCGCGGCCGCCTCGAGGAAGAGGTTCAACGCGAGGGGGTGCCCGCCGACCTCGTCGCGGATCTTCGGGAACAGGCGTTCGTCGACCTTCACGCCCTTTGCCTCGAGGAACCGGCGGACCTCGTCGTCGTCGAGTCCGGCAAGGTGAACGAGCCGGACGTGGGGGAGGGCCGGGTTGTACCGCGGATGCTCGCGGGAGGCAAGGACGAGCTTGCCGTTTTTCGTGCGCGCGATCGCGTCGCCGAGGAACGTCCGGACCGCCTCGTCCTCGACCCGGTGGACGTCGTCCAGCACGAACACGAACCGGGCGTCGTCGAGCCCGCGGAGCATGAGCTCGCTCTTTTCGGCAAGCTCCGCGCCGCGCTCGACCGCGTCCAGGAGCGCGCGGTCGCCATGCTGCGCGAGGACCACGGCGCAGCGGTTCGCA
>JBQTJL010000319.1:0-3758 GCA_052387135.1 Methanobacteriota archaeon
GTCCGGCGGCGGGGGACAGGACGACGCTTCTTCCGCTACGACGAGCCGGCGGGGCCACGGGAAGCCGGGACGGGACGGCTCGTCACTTCGAATACGTATTTAGTACTTAGTTAGTAAGTATCGCCACATCGTGGTCGGCGCCGGCCATCCTCAGCGTGAGGAGCGTCGTCGTTTTCCCCGCCCCCGGCCCGAGCCCTGCCAGCGGATGCGGCCCGAGGGCAAGGACGACGAGGCGCGGGAGGCGCCGCTTCCAGGAACTTTACAAAGAAGCGGCGCCGACCGAGCCGAGGAGGACGCAGCCCTCGGGCCGCAGACGCGGCACCGAAGGCCGCGACGCGGCCGAGGCCCAAGGCGGAGCGAAGCGACGCCTTAGGGGGGCGAAGGGCTGTGGGCGGAAATAGCACCCACACGACGAACCCCCCGAACACGGACGAACCCGCGACGACCGAGCCGAGGACGACGACGCGAGCGAGACCCAGACGCCGCGAGGCGAAGGGCCGCGGGCGGAATGAACACCCACACGAAGGCGAGTATGTCCCCCAGAATCAGCACGACGACAACAACGCTTATGAATCGCGAGACGCGCTTTGCAAGGGAGACCGATGCGTGCCCCCTTCGTCGTGACGGCCGCAGTCCTGCTCCTCTCCGGCTGCCTGGGCGCCGACTCCGACGACGGGCCGGCCGCGACGCAATCCCTCGACAGCCAACCGGCCCCGGCCCTCGGCCAACGGCCCACGGCCTTCGAGCTCGGCGGCACCGGCTGCACCGAGGCGGGCGGCCACTCGGTCCATCCGGAGATCGAAGGGTACCTTCCCCCGCCTTGGGACCCCGCAGACATCCTCGAGGACACCGGCGAGACGTTGCTCTACTCCGAGCTTCCATATGACCCGACGAAGCCGGTCCCCGAGAAGGGCCACACGATGGGGAACTACCACGCGACCGTCGTCTGCGAGGGCTGGACCGTCGCCGGCGAGGCGCGCGACGACCTCGTCTTCGGGTTCGTCGGGATGCGCGTCGAAGCGCCGCCGTTCGACGACGGCGTCGCGACGCGACACTACCTCGTGACGGTGGTCGCCTCGGGCGACGAGAACGTGCTCGCGTGGCTCCACGCCGCGGGGATCCACGCGACGAAGACGACGGGCGTCGCCGAGCCCGCGGTCGGCGGCATGCTCCACACGCTTCTCGACACGGAAGACCACGGCGTCTACGAGTCGTTCTTCGTTCCGACGGAGGTCGGCGAGATGGACGCGGGCCCCTATCGCCTCTGGTGGCAGAAAGCGAACGACGACGGCACGTTCAGCCCGGTCGCGATCGACCTTTGGAACACGGGCGGAACAAAGATCCGGAGCGACGGGGAGGGGTGGTTCTCGCACACGCGCACCGAAGACCACGCGCCGATCCCGGGAGCGTGGGGCCACACGCGCGCGCTGGGGTACGTCGGGTTCGACCGCGTCGTGAAGTTCGGGCCGGCACCGGACGTGCGGCTCCCCGAGGCCTACATCCACCTTTAGGCCGAAGGTGGAGGGAAGAAGTGCAATGTGTTCGGCCCCCAGACCGATCGCGTCTCCCTTCTACCTTCCACCTTCTACCTCTTACATTTCGAACATCGGATGCGCCAGCCACTGGCCCCCGTCGACGACGAGGCAGTCGCCGGTGATCCACCCGGAAAGCTCGTTCGAGGTGAGAAACAGCGCCGCGTTCGCGATGTCCTCCTCGGTCCCGAGGCGCCCCAGCGGAATCTTCTGCATCATCCGCTCCTTGGCGCCCTCGACGACGACCAAGCGCGAGAAGGCGCCTTCGGTCGGGACGGGGCCAGGGGCGATCGCGTTCGCGCGGATCCCGCGGCCGCTCCATTCGACGGCGCAGGTGCGCGTGAAGTTCAAGACCCCCGCCTTCGCCGCGCCCGAGTGCGCGACCATGGGTGCTCCGGAACGCTCCGCGTAGGTCGTCACGATGTTGAGGATGTTCCCCTTCCGCGCCTCAAGCAGCGGCAGGCAGGCCTTCGAGACGCGGAACGTTCCGTCGAGGACGATCCCGGTCACGGCCTTCCAGGCGTTCTCGCTCATGTTCTCGATCGTCACGAGGAAATTCCCGGCGGCGTTGTTCACCAGTACGTCCAACCCGCCCCACGCGTCGCGGATCCCGTCCGCGCACCGCGCGACGTCGTCCGGGACGCGCACGTCGCCGACGGACACGAGCGACTTCTTCCCAAGCGCGCCCACCTCCTTCGCGACCGCGTCGAGGTTCTCCTTTTTCCTCGAAAAGAGTGCGACGTCGGCCCCGTGCGCGGCGTACGCGAGCGCCATGGCCCGGCCGAGGCCGGTGCCGCCGCCGGTCACGAGGACCTTCTTTCCCGCGAAGAGATCGGCCCGATACGGTGAGCGCGTCATTCCCGCCATTCCCGCCATCCCCCTCCATTCCCGCCGAGCCCAAAAGACTTTGGCCCGGAAAGGGCTCGGGAACTCGATGTGCCGGGTCATTGCCTACGTCGGGCCGCCCCGCGACCTTTCGCCGTACCTCCTCGAGGGCCCCCGTTCGCTTCGCGCGCTCGCCTGCAAGCACGGGGACGGGTGGGGGCGCGCGGTGTGGGCGGACGGCGTCGCGCACGTCGTAAAGAGCGTCGCGAACGCAGAGGCGGACAAGAAGTTCGAAGAAACGGCGCTCGTGACGCGCGCGAGCCCCCAGTTGTGGCACATCCGGAACGCGTCGGACGGCACCGAGAAGCGCGAGGTGGACAACCACCCGTTCGCAGACGGCCGGTTCGCGTTCGCGCACAACGGCACGGTCCGCGCGCTCCTTCCGCCCCATCGCGAAGCCATCATGCCCCGAACATACCGACTGACTTCGTCGACGGACAGCGAGGCGGCCTTCCGGTTGTTCCTCGACCGCGTCGGCGGGCGCCCCCGGAACCTCGAGCAGGCGGCGGGCGTCCTCAAGGCCCTTTCGCACGAGCTCGTCGCCCGATCGCCCGAAGGCCGGGCGAGGAACCAGGCGAACTTCTTCTTCGGAGACGGCGAAGGGTTCGCGGTCACGCGGCTCGGGAAGGAGCTGTCGTACCTCGTGACCGACGACGCCGCGTTCGTCGCGAGCGAACCGCTGGGCCCCGAAGCGGCGTGGACCGAGGTCCCGGAGGGGGCCGCGTTGGTCGCGCGGCCCGGGCACGTCGTCCTCCTCTGACGACGATGCCCGTGACACGGCTGTTTCCCGCGAACCCTTAAGGCGGCGGCCGCCGGTGGTCCCCCCGGGGGCTGTCCATGGGGTTCCGGTTCCTCTCGTTCGCGGCCGTCCTGCTCGTCCTGCCGATCTTCGTCGCGCCCGCGTCGGCGGTGGATCCGTGGCCCGCACCGTCGAACCCGTGCGCTTCCCCGGCGACGATCACGCCGGCGTGCACGTCCCCCTACGACTACCACAGGTACCTGTTCCTGCCCTCGCTCGCGAAGCTTCCGGCGGACTACAACGCAAGCAGCGATCGCTGGAAGTATTCCTCGTTGAAGTCCGGCTTCCCCGAGGTCGACAACGACCCGCGCGAACTCTCGGGTGTCACCGGGATGAGCGTCGACCGGGCGTGGCTTGCCTCGACGGGCCGGCCCGACGTCGTGATCGCGGTGCTCGACTCGGGGATCCGGTGGCGCGACGCGGACCTTGCCGAGAAGGTCGCCCTGCGACGGGGCGAGTTGCCGCCGCCCCCCGCGTCGAACAACACCGTGGACCCGTACGACGCGAACTTCGACGGCGCGCTTTCGCCCGCGGACTACGCC
>JBQTJL010000320.1:0-6435 GCA_052387135.1 Methanobacteriota archaeon
CCCGCCATAGGGGCCCCCGCCGAGCACGATCGAATGACTTCGCGCAGCCTACCTGGCGCGCGCCCCCCGAGCGCGACCCCGAACGTGACGACGAACCTGAACTTGACGATTCTCTAGCGGAGGATACCCCCATGCAGCCAGCCCAGATGTACGACCGAGCCATCACGGTGTTCTCGCCGGACGGCCGGTTGTTCCAAGTGGAGTACGCGCGCGAAGCCGTGAAGCGTGGCACGACGACCGTGGGACTCAAGTTCGCGGGGGGTGTCGTCCTCATCGTGGACAAGCGGATCTCGTCGAACCTCATCGAGCCGGACTCGATCGAGAAGATCTTCAAGCTCGACGACCACGTCGGCTGCGCGACCTCCGGGCTCGTCGCCGACGCGCGGGTCCTCGTGGATCGCGCGCGCGTCGACGCCCAGCTGAACCGCGTCACGTACGAGGAGCCGATCGAGGTCGAAACCCTCGTGAAGAAGATCTGCGACTTCAAGCAGACGTATACGCAATACGGCGGCGTGCGTCCGTTCGGCACCGCGCTCCTCATCGCCGGCGTCGACAAGGACCACACGCACCTATACGAGACGGACCCCTCGGGCGCCCTCATGGCGTACAAGGCCTCCTCGATCGGGGCGGGCCGGAACGCCGTCATGGAATTCTTCGAAGAAAAGTACCGCGAGAACCTCCCGCGCGACGGAGCGATCGACCTGGGCTTGAAGGCGCTGCAGCGCGCGACCGAGGGTCGCCTCAACACGGCGGCGCTCGAGATCGGCGTCGTCGGCGTCGACGAGCCGTTCCACAAGCTCGACGGCCCCGACGTGAAGGCGCACGTGGACGGGGCGCTCCGCGAGGGGAGCTAGGAGGTCGTCGCCGTGGTCTCCCTCGAGCATGCGGTCGTGGCGCGCCTTGAGACGCACGGGTCCCACTTCGAGGTCCTGGTCGACCCCGAGCTCGCGCTCCGGTTCCGTTCGAGCCAAGGGAAGGACGAGGTCGACTGGGACGAGACGCTCGCCTCCGACATGGTCTTCAAGGACGCCCGGAAAGGGGACAAGGCCGCCGACGAGAACCTCGTCAAGGTCTTCGGTACGAAGGAGACCGTCGAGGTCGCAAAGCGGATCGTGCTCAAAGGCGACATCCAGCTCACGACGGACCAGCGCCGCAAGATGGTCGAGGCGAAACGGAAGCAGATCGTGACCTACATCGCGCGGAACGCGATCAACCCCCAGACGAACGCGCCGCATCCCCCGCAGCGGATCGAGATCGCGATGGACGAGGCCAAGGTCCACGTCGACCCGTTCAAGGGGAACGACGAGCAGATCAAGGAGGTCCTCGCCGCGATCCGCCCGTTGATCCCGATCAAGATCCAAAGCGTCTCGATCGCCGTGCATCTTCCCGCGACCGAGGTCGGAAAGGCCTACGGGTTCGTGCGGGCCTTCGCGACGCTGAAGAAGGAAGAATGGCAGAAGGACGGCTCGTGGGTCGGCGTCGTCGAGATGCCGGCGGGCCTCCAGACCGATTTCTTCAACGAACTGAACCAGCGCACGCACGGCAATGTCGAGACGAAGCTCGTGAAATAGGAAGTGAACCCATGGAATCGCAATCGAACGCCGGCGCCCGTACGATCGTCGTCCCCGGCGACATCCTCGACGACACCGGCACGAAACGCCCCGGCGCGAACACGGTCCGCGACGGCAAGGACATCATCGCGACCCGCCTCGGCGTGCTCTCGGAGCGCGAAGGCCACCTCCACGTCGTCGCCCTCTCGGGCCGCTACGACCCGCAGCGGGGCGACATGATCCTCGCGACGGTGCTCGAGACGATGCCCTCGACGTGGCTCCTCGACATCCACGGGCCGATGCCCGTGACGATGCACGTGAACGAGGTCCCGTGGCGCGTCGAGTTCGGCGAGACGAAGAAGTTCCTCGCGGTCGGCGACACGGTCCTCGTGCGCGTCTTCCACGTGGACGAGCTGAAGCGCGTCCAGGTCACGATGAAGGACCGCCAGTGCCGGCGCCTCGCCGGCGGCTTCATCCTCGAGGTCGCCCCCTCGAAGGTCCCGCGCGTGATCGGCAAGAACGGCAGCATGGTCTCGCTCATCAAGGGCCGCACGAACACGCGGCTCCTCGTGGGACAGAACGGGATCATCTGGATCGACGGCGACGCGCCGGACGTGGCGCTCGCCGCTTCTTGCGTCCGCTTGATCGAGGCCGAGTCGCACACGCGGGGCCTCACGGACCGCGTCCGCGGATACCTCGATTCGCAGGGGCGGACCGCGTCCGTCCCCGAGGTCGCGCCCGGCGAGGCCGGCGCGGAGGGCGAGGCGCCTCCGCCCGAGGACGCGGAGCTCACATTCGTGAACGAGGACTGGCAGCGCCCCGAGGAGGGCGCCTGGGCCTCGGAGGAGGAAGGCGGGATCGCGCCCGCACGCGGCCACCGGGGACCTCGCCCCGAGTCCCGCGGACCGCCCCGCGAAGGCGGATTCGGCGGCGAAGAGCGCGGCGACGGACGCGAAGGCGGCGGCCACGGCCGGCGCCGGCGCGTAGGCCGCGGACGGCGCGTAGGCCGCGGACGAAGCGGCGGAGGCGGGGGGGGCGGCGGCCAAGGTGGCGGCCGCGGCGGCGGTGGCGGCGGACGCCACGGCGGTCGGCACGAACGGAGGGATTGAAATGG
Source organism: Methanobacteriota archaeon (assembly GCA_052387135.1). GTDB lineage: Archaea > Thermoplasmatota > SW-10-69-26 > JACQPN01 > JBQTJL01 > JBQTJL01. The sequence continues at coordinate 2,665 of JBQTJL010000320.1, forward strand.
GAAAGAAACCCGAAGGAATGACGCTCATGGACGCATCGGGCCGCCGCATCGACGGGCGCGCCCGCGACGAGATCCGCCCGATCACGATCGAGGCCGGCGTGCTCACGCGCGCCGACGGCTCCTGCCGCTTGACGTGGGGAGACAACAAGGTGCTCGCGGCCGTCTACGGCCCGCGCGAGGTCCACCCGCGGCACGACTCGAACCCGACGGAGGCCATCGTGCGCTGCCGGTACAACATGGCGGCGTTCTCGGTCGGCGAACGGAAACGCCCCGGCCCGGACCGCCGGAGCCAGGAGATCAGCAAGGTGACGAGCGAGGCCTTGAAGCCGGTCGTGATCACGAGCGAGTTCCCTCGGACCGCGATCGACTGCTACATCGAGATCCTCGAGGCCGAGGCGGGGTCGCGCTGCGCCGGCATCACGGCGGCCTCGGTGGCGCTCGCCGACGCGGGGATCCCGATGCGGGGCCTTGTCGCGGCGTGCGCGGCGGGCTTGGTCGAGGACCAGGTCGTGCTCGACCTTTCGCGCGAGGAGGACAACTTCGGCGACACGGACCTTCCGATCGCGGTGATCCCGAAGACCGAGGAGATCGTACTCCTCCAGATGGACGGCACGTTCACGGACGCGCAGTTCGACGAAGCGCTCGACCTGGGGATCCGCGCCTGCAAGGAGATCCACGAGCTCCAGCGGGCGGCGCTCCTCGACCGCTACAAGGCGGCCGGGGGCGGACCTTCGGGCGGCGACGAGACGATCGAGGAGGGGGCGTAAGATGGGCGACGACGTCGTCTCGGAGATCAAGCGCGAGTACATCTACCAGATGGCGCGCGACGGCAAGCGCCTCGACGGCCGGGGCTTCGACGAATACCGCCGGATCGAGATCGAGACCGGCATGATCAAGCAGGCCGCCGGCTCCGCGCGGGTGAAGATCGGCGACACGCAGGTCTACGTCGGCGTGAAGATCCAGCCGGCCGAGCCGTTCGACGACCAGCCGAACTCCGGCGTCATGACGACGAACGCGGAGATGCTCCCGATGGCCGACCCCGAGTTCGAGACGGGGCCGCCGCAGCCGCCCGCAATCGAGCTTGCGCGCGTCGTCGACCGCGGCATCCGCGAGACGGAGACGATCGACTTCGACAAGCTCTGTATCACGCCCGGCGAGAAGGTCTGGATGAACTTCATCGACATCCACATCGTCGACAACGACGGGAACCTCATCGACGCCGCTTCGCTCGGCGCGATGGCGGCGCTCCTTACCGCGACGGTCCCCGCGGCCAAGCACAAGGTAGGGGAGGACTATCCCCTGCCGATCGAGCACTTCCCGGTGACGTGCACGGCGACGAAGCTCAAAGACGCGATCGTCTTCGATCCCGGCCACGTCGAGTCGAAGCTCGGCCGGCCCCGGCTCACCGTCTCGACCGACGAGAACGGGAACATCCGGGCGATGCAGAAGGGGCTTGCCGGCGGGTTCACGCGCGCCGAAGTGCGGCACGTGATCGACACCGCGCGCCTGCGCGGGAACGAGATCCGCGCGCATCTCTTGAAGGAGACGGGGCGGAAGCTCTAGCCGAAGGATGCGCCTCGTCCGGCTTCAATCCCCGGACGACCGCTCCAGATACCCGAACGCGGCCGCGCCGAGGATCACCGCGCCGATGAGCGGCCAGGTCGCGTCGAGCACGTCGCCCCACGCCCCGGCGCGGAGCGCCTCCCCGAGCCCGGGATGGGGTCGCACGAACCACGCGACGATCCCCGCGACGGAAAGGAACACCCCCAAGATCCCGGGGATGTGCCGGGCGGCGCGGCGCGCATCCAGGACGACCGCGAAGGCCATGCCGGCGACCATGCCGCCGACGTGCGCGCCGTGCGCGATGGGGAGCGCGGTCGAGAACTCGGGGACGAACGCCAAGACGGCGACGTAGAGCGCCGCGGCCCGCACGACCGAGATCGGGATGAAGAAGATCGACACGTTCGAGGTCGGTTGGATCATGAGGAGGGCCCCGATGAGACCGAAGAGGGCCCCCGAGGCGCCGACGCCCGGGATCGCGGAGACCTCGGCGTGCACGACTCCTCCTACGAGGCCCGAGACGAAGTAGAGGAGAAGGAAGCGTGCCGGGCCGTACTTCTCCTCGAACAGCGGTCCGAACGAGAGGAGCGTCATCATGTTCACGAAGAGGTGCAGCAGGTTCGCGTGGACGAACATGCTCGCGACAAGGAGGCTCCACGCGCCGCGCGCCATCGTCTCCGCCGACCACGCAAACGGCAGCACGTCCTCGGGTCCGGGAAAGAAGCCCACGACGAACGCGGCGACGGCCGTGTTCGCCGCGACGAGGATCCATGTGACAAAAGGCTGCCGCTCCACGAACCGGAAAGAAACCCACCATTAGATGAGCGTTGCCGCCCGACCCGGTATCATGCAGGTAGAACTGCCGCCGGACCTTGCGTCCGAGGTGCGCGCGCTCGTTGCGACCGGGGCCTTCCCGGACGAGACCACCGCCGTGGCCTCGCTCGTGCGGCTCGGCCTCCGATACCTCCGCTCCTCGACCGCGGTCGCGACCGCCGGCGCGGGCGCCGTCCCGCCGGAGGACCAGGGACCGTGGGAGATCGAGCGCGACACGCCGACCGGGCCTCCGACGCGCTGAACTTCGGGAATGAGCTTCGCGGAATGAGCTTCGCGGAATGAGCTTCGCGGAATGAGCTTCGCGGAATGAGCTTCGCGGAATGAGCTTCGCGGAATGAGCTACGCGGAATGAGCTACGCGGAATGAGCTACGCGGAATGAGCTACGCGGAATGAGCATCCATTCCGGCGCCGCAGGCGCCTCATCCCGGCCGCGAAGCGGCCTCATTCCGGGCCGAAGGCCCTCATTCCGGGCCGAAGGCGCCTCATCCCGGCGCAGCAAGCGCCTCATCCCGGCGCAGCAAGCGCCTCATCCCGGCGCCGAAGGCGCCTCATGCCGGCGCAGCAAGCGCCTCATTCCGCGCGCGAAGCGCGCTCATCCCCGTCACGCAAGGCGCGCGGTCATCGTCACGTTCGTGTTGAGGAGGCGCGAGATGGGGCAGCCTTTCTTCGCGGCCTCCGCGAGGTCCTGGAACGTCCCGGCGTCCGCGCCCGGCACGCGCGCCGTGACCTCAAGGTGCGACTCCGTCACGGTCCAGCCTGCGGCCTGCTTCTCGAACGTCACCGTGCACTTCGTGTCGATCGATTCGGGCTTCAGGTTCGCGTTCCCGAGCTGGCCCGAGAGCGCCATCGAGAAGCAGGCGGCGTGGGCGGCCGCGATCAGTTCTTCGGGGTTCGTCCCCTTCGCGTCCTCGAACCGCTGCGAGAAGTTGTACGCGACCGACCGGAGCACGCCGGATTCGGTCGACACGACGCCCTTGCCGTCCTTCAAGCCGCCCTTCCACACGGCGGAACCGCTACGCCTTGCCATCGATATCTCTCCGCCGGCGAAAGCGGTCTTCCCCAAGATAACGCTTTTCGCGGGTCGGTCGTCCGGCTGCGGGTCGGCGGCTGCGCCGCCTGCGGGTCGGCGCCGGGCCGAGTACTTATTTCCTACTTACTAAATACTTATTTCCATGGAGACGCGCGGGGCAAGCGACCCCGCAGCGCAAGCGACCCGCCATCACTCGAGGGTCGCGTGGCGGCGCCGCATCGATTCCTCGTCCCTCCCGAGCTCGTGCATGAGCTCGGCGACGAGCCCGTCGACGAAGAGGAGCGCCGCGTCCTCAAAGAGCGTGCCGAGCGGCGCCAAGCGCTCGTCCCCGGCGGTCCGCTTCGGG
>JBQTJL010000321.1:0-13779 GCA_052387135.1 Methanobacteriota archaeon
ATCCGCGGGCGAGGATGCGAACGCGAACCCGACGCGCCCTTTCCGGAGGAGGCGGATGCCGAGTCCGAACGCCTCGCCGGTCTCGCCTTGGTTCAAGGCGTTCGCCTCGATGCCGAGCTCTGCGCCCCGCTCCGAGACGACGAACGCCTCGGCTTCGTCCGCGCCGGCGCGGTCGGCCTCGCGGACCGCCTTTTCTGCGAGCGCTACGAGGTCCGAGCCGGATGGGGGCTTCGCCCCCATGCCCCCACGACGAGCGAGCCGTGTTACGACGAGCTTCATGTTTGGCCTCCGACCACGCAATCCCGCTCCAAAACCTCGCGCGGCTCGGTTTTGGAGACTGGGCGGCTCGGGGGTCCTCGTCTGCGCCTCGGACCCCCGATACACCGGATGCCGACGCCGACGGGCGCGCTCATGCTTGTCCCCCCACGACGCAATCACGAATCCGAAGCTTCGGTCCCCCGTCGCACACGGGAATCCACTGGCCCTTCCCGCATATGCCGGGCGACGCAAGTTCGGTGTGCTTCCCCAGCGCGTCGATGTTGTTGAGGGTCGTGAGGATGTCCCCCATCAGCGACACGTCCCGGAGCGGCCGCCCGAGCGCTCCGTCCCGGATCTCGAAGGCTTCCTGGCAAGCGAACTGGAACGAGCCCTTCGCGGTGTCGACCTGCCCGCCGCGCGTCCCGCAGCAGTAGATCCCTTTCTTCACGTCCTCGAAGATCTCCTCCTCGGAGTGATCGCCCGGCGCGATCAACGTGTTGCTCATCCGCACGATGGGCCGGTCCGAGTACGACTCGGCGCGCGCGCCGCCGTTTGCGGAGAGCCCGAGCTTCGCGGCGGTCTCGCGGCTCGTGATGTAGCCCGCGACGACGCCGTTCTCGACGAGCATCTTCCGTCCCGCCTCGACGCCCTCGTCGTCGAACGGGAAGGAGCCGTACGCCTGCGGCACCGACGCGTCGTCGACGATCGTCACGAGCGGGTTCCCGAGCTTCTCGCCGATCCGGCCCTTGAGGATCGACTCGCCGGCCGCGACGAGGTCCGCCTCGGACGCGTGGCCGATCGCCTCGTGCGCGAAGACGCCGGTGAGGTCATGGTCCGTGACGACCGTCGTGCGTTCGCCCTTCGGCGCGCGGGCCGAAAGAAGACGGAGAGCCCCGTCGCGTGCCTCCTTCGCCTCCTTCCGGACCTCGCCCGTCGTAAGCAGCTCGAATCCGCCGGTCCCGCCGATGCGCGTCCGGTAGGAGACGACCTTCGCTCCCCGCCGCGCGACCGCCTCCATCTGGATCAGCGCCCGGGCGACGAGCGTCTCGACGCGGGCGCCCTCCGAGCTTGCAAAGACCGTGCGCGTGACCTCGTCCGAGACCCCGATCGTGTAGGACGCGAGGCGTCCGCGGTCGCTGAGCTCGTCCTCCGCGAGGCGGACGAGCCGGAGCCGCTCGTCGATGCCGAAGCGTCTCGGGTCCTTCTTCGGCTTCCAGATCGCCTTCGTCCGGCGGGGCTTCACGTCGGAGAGCCGGACCCGGTCCTCCTCGGCGACCGTCAACGCCTTCGCGATCTCGACCGCCTGCGCGGGAAGCCGCTTTGCGGCGTTCGTCCCCAGCCGGTTCGTGGACGCAAGGCCCCACGCGCCCGAAACGAGCGCGCGAAGGCCCACGCCCTCCTCCGTCCCCTGCACCATCCGGGTCATCTCGCCCGAGCGCCACTCGAGCGCCGACGAGAAGGTCGTCTCGTGGCGCGCGTCCGCGTAGGATGCCCCGATGCGGCCGGCGCGAGAAAGGAGGGGCGCAAGGTCCATGGCGGCGTATGGCGGGGGCAGGTAAATATAAATCGGGGAACACGCATCGCCGACGCCTCCAAGAGGGAATCCATGGAACTCCTCACGGTCATCGGCACCTGCACCTCCTGCGGCATCCGCCTCCTTGGCGAAGGGAACACCGTGTTTCCATGCCCGGCTTGCGGGAACGTCCGCCTCGGGCGCTGCCCACAGTGCCGCGACCAGGGCGTCACGTACGCCTGCCGGGAATGTGGATTCCAAGGGCCCTAGAAAGGAAGAGAGGAAGAAAGGAGGGCGGAGCGAATGGGACAAGTCCTCGTAGCCATGAACGTCGCGCCGGAAGACGTGAGCACAGACCTCCGGAAGATCGAGGACGGCATCCGCAAGGTCATCCCGGGGAACGTGAAGCTCCGCGGCCTTTCCATCGTCCCGGTCGCGTTCGGCCTCAAAGCGATCAAGCTCGCCCTCCAGATGGAGGACGGCGAGGCGAACCCGGACGACATCGAGGCCGCGATCGGGAACATCCCGGGCGTGGGCTCGGTCCAGGTGACGGGCGTCGACCTGCTCTAGCCCCGCTTAGGCCCCCGGAGCCTCGAAGGCGCGCTAAGCTTTTATAGGAGTATTAGTATTACCGAACCCGCCCCCCAAAGGGTGTCCAGAAGCTCGTCCAGGCCGAGCTTTCGAACGTGCCGCCGCCCGATCCGCCGAACGCCCATCCCCCCTGACGCGACGCGCCCCAGAAGGGACCGCCGCGCAAGGACGATCCCCCCGGTCCCGCATGCCCGTCGTCGCCTCGCCGTACCGTTCCCATTCCTCCCCTCCTTCCTTCGCCGCTCGCTCGCCCGTTCGGGGCGGGGCGAAACGGCAGTCCGTGCAAGGCCCGGCCGAGGCCACGAGCGGGGGGAAGGCGAAGCCTTCCCCCCTGCACCCCCCATCCCATGCAGGGGGACTCCGCGGCCGTCCCCCTGCACCCCCTGCCTGGGCTCGTAGCTCAGCTAGGAAGAGCAGGAGGCTTTTAACCTCAAGGTCAGGGGTTCGAATCCCCTCGAGCCCGCTTGCGCGCGCCGAAGGCGCGCGCTGCATCCCTCTTATCAGCGTCTTGGGCAGCCCCCAGGTGAGCGAATGACCGTGAAAAAGTTCGACGTGATGAAGCACGCGCTCGTGCCCCGCCACGATGTGTTGTCCGAGAAGGATGCGATGGACGTCCTCCACAAGTACAACGTGACGATCGAGCAGCTCCCGAAGATCTACGCGTCCGACCCCGTCGCCCGTGCGGTCCGGGCCCGGCCGGGGCAGGTCATCAAGATCAAGCGGAAGAGCCCGACCGCGGGGGTCGCGCTCGCCTATCGCGTCGTGGTGGAGGGATAAGATGCGCCAACTCGTCGATGCGTTCTACCGGGAACGGAGCCTCGCGAACCACCACATCATGTCGTACAACGACTTCACGAACCACTGGCTCCAGGAGATCATCGACAACATCAAGGTCGGCGACGAGGAGGCCGAGCGCGGCACGATCCAGACCGACATCGAGGGCTACGAGGTGAAGCTCGGGAAGATCCGCGTCGGGAACCCCATCGTCAAGGAAGCCGATGGTTCGACCCGCCTCCTCACCCCGATGGAAGCGCGCCTCCGAAACCTCACGTACGAGGCGCCGATGTACCTCGAGTTCATCCCGATCATCGAGGGCGTCGAGCACGAGCCCGAAGAGGTCCGCATCGGCGACATGCCGATCATGGTCCGCTCGTCCCGCTGCAACATCACGAAGGAGAACCTCGAGAAGCACGAGGGGACCCAGTACACCTGGGAAGAGTACATCCGCCGCATCATGCAGCTCCAAGAGGACCCGCTCGACCCGGGCGGCTACTTCATCATCAACGGGACCGAGCGCGTCCTCATCTCGCTCGAGGACCTCGCCCCGAACCGGGTCTTGGTCGAGTTCAACAAGCGCTACGGGCGCGAGGTGCCCGTCGCGAAGGTCTTCTCGCAGCGCGAAGGCTACCGCGCGCTCGTCATCGTCGAGATGAAGAAGGACTCGACGCTGATGGTCTCCGTTCCCGCCGCCTCGGGGCAGATCCCGCTCGTCGTCCTCCTCCGGTCCTTGGGGATGGAGCGCGACGAGGAGATCATGGACGCGGTCGTCACGGAGCCCGAGATGATGCCGTTCGTCCTCTCGAACATCGAAGACTCCGTGCAAGAGCACGGCGTCTCGAACATGGAGGAGGCCGTCGCGTTCCTCGGGAAGAAGCTCGCCGGCGGCCAGGCGAAGGAGTACCGCGTGAAGCGCGTCGAGTCCCTGATGGACCGCTCGCTGCTTCCGCACCTTGGCAACAACCCGCAGGACCGGATGAAGAAGGCCGTCTTCCTCGGCCGGATGGCCCGCTCCGTGCTCGAACTCTCGTTGAACAAGATCCCCGAGGACGACAAGGACCACTACGCGAACAAGCGCCTGAAGCTCGCCGGCGACCTCATGGAGGACCTGTTCCGCGTCGCGTTCACCGGTCTCATCAAGGACCTGAAGTACCAGCTGGAACGCGCCCACAGCCGCAACCGCGAACTCAAGGTCTCGACGGCCGTCCGCTCGGACGTGCTCTCGCAGCGGCTCCTCCACGCGCTCGCGACCGGGAACTGGGTCGGCGGCCGCGCGGGCGTCTCGCAGCTCCTCGACAGGACCTGCAACCTGTCCGCGCTCTCGCACCTCCGGCGCGTCATCTCGCCCCTCACCCGCTCGCAGCCGCACTTCGAGGCGCGCGACCTGCATCCCACGCAGTGGGGCCGGCTCTGCCCGAACGAGACGCCGGAAGGCCCGAACTGCGGCCTCGTCAAGAACATGGCGATGATGACCGAGATCTCCGAAGGCTACGACGAGGACGAGATCAAGGACATCGTGAAGGACCTCGGGGTCAAGGAGATCCCGTCCCGCCTCATCGCGATCTCGACCACGGAGGTGGCATGATGCCGCAGAGCGAAGGGATCCAGGGCGCCCGTGTCTACATCAACGGAGACCTCGCGGGCCTCCACGAGAACCCGAAGGAGCTCGTCGACAAGATCCGCGCCCGGCGCCGCCAGGGGCTTCTTTCGACCGAGGTCAACGTCCGCTACGACGAGGCCGGGAACGAGGTCATCATCAACTGCGACGCGGGCCGCGCGCGCCGACCGTTGATCGTCTGCAAGAACGGCCGGGCCCTCATCACGGAGGAGCACGTCCGGGACCTCCTCGACGGCAAGATCTCCTGGTCCGACCTCATCCGCGAGGGCGTCGTCGAATACGTCGACGCCGAGGAAGAGGAGAACATGTACATCGCGATCGACGAGAAGCACCTCTCCGCGGACCACACCCACATGGAGGTCGATCCGATGGTGATCATGGGCGTCGCGTCCTCGATCGTTCCGTTCCCGCAGCACAACTCGTCGCCGCGCGTCACGATGGGCGCCGGCATGGGCAAGCAGGCGCTCGGGTTCGGCCAGTCGAACTACCGCATCCGGCCGGAGACCCGCGGCCACCTTCTCCACTACCCGCAGCGGCCGCTCACCGAGACGCACGGGATGCGCTACGTCGGCTTCCACCGCCGGCCCTCGGGCCAGAACTTCGTCGTCGCGGTGCTTTCGTACCACGGCTACAACATGGAAGACGCGCTCATCATGAACAAGGCCTCGATCGAGCGCGGCCTCGGGCGGTCCACGTTCTTCCGGACGTACGTCGCGGAGGAGCGCCGCTACCCCGGCGGGCAGGAAGACCACTTCGAGGTCCCGGGCCCCGACGTGAAGGGCGCGCGACCCGAGGAGGCCTACGGCAAGCTCGGCGACGACGGCCTCATCTACCCCGAGGCCGAGGTCGAGCCCGGCGACATCCTCATCGGGAAGACCTCGCCGCCGCGGTTCCTCGAGGAGCCCTCCGACTTCCTCACGCCCCAGAAGCGGCGCGAGACCTCCGTCACGGTCCGCCACGGCGAGCAGGGCGTCGTCGACACGATCATGTTCACCGAGTCCTCGAACGGCTCGCGGCTCGTGAAATGCAAGGTCCGCGACCAGCGGATCCCCGAGTTGGGGGACAAGTTCGCCTCCCGCCACGGGCAGAAGGGCGTCGTCGGCTTGATCGTGAACCAGGAAGACATGCCGTTTACGGCAAACGGCCTCATCCCGGACTTGATCGTGAACCCGCACGCGATCCCTTCGCGGATGACGGTCGCGCACGTCTTGGAGTCGATCGGCGGCAAGGTCGGCTCGATCGAGGGCCGCATCATCGACGGCACGCCGTTCACCGGCGAGACCGAGGCGGAGCTGCGAAAATCGATGCAGAAGCTCGGCTTCGAGGACAACGGCCGCGAGGTCATGTACGACGGACACACGGGCCTCCGCTTCGAGGCGCGGATCTTCGTCGGCGCGATCTACTACCAGAAGCTCCACCACATGGTCTCCGGGAAGATGCACGCGCGCTCCCGCGGTCCCGTCCAGATCCTCACGCGCCAGCCGACCGAAGGCCGGGCGCGGGACGGGGGCTTGCGGTTCGGCGAGATGGAGCGCGACTGCCTCATCGGCCACGGCGCGGCGATGGTGATCAAGGATCGGCTCCTCGACGAGTCCGACCGCGTGACCGAGCTTGTGTGCCGGCACTGCGGGCAGGTCGCGATGATGGACCGACGCGGCTTCACGCGATGCCCCACCTGCGGAGACGAGGCGGACATCTACCCGGTCGAGATGTCGTACGCCTTCAAGCTGCTCCTCGATGAGCTGAAGTCCCTGACTGTGGCCCCCCGTCTCGTTCTGGAGGATCTGGTATAATGGCGCTCGTCCCCAACTCGCCAAAGAAGATCGGCGCGATCGCGTTCGCGATGCTGTCGCCCGCCGAGATCCGCTCGATGTCGGCGACGAAGATCATCACCGCGGACACGTACGACGACGACGGGTTCCCGATCGAGATGGGCTTGATGGACCCGCGCCTCGGCGTGATCGAGCCCGGCCTTCGCTGCAAGACCTGCGGCCACACGGTCGGCGACTGTCCCGGACACTTCGGGCACATCGACCTTGCGATGCCGGTCATCCACGTGGGCTACACGAAGACGATCAAGAACCTCTTGAAGACGACCTGCCGCAAGTGCGGTCGGATCCTCCTTGCAAACGAGATCATCAAATCCTACCAGGGCGACCAGTCGCGCCTTCGCGAGGACGGCAAGGACATCACCGAGTTCGTGAAGAACGTCGTGAAGCACGCCGCAAAGCCGTCCGTCTCGGCCTGCCCCCACTGCGGCGAGGCCCAGAAGAAGATCGACTTCGAGAAGCCCACGACCTTCCGCGAGGAAGGCCACAAGCTCACCCCGGTCGACGTCCGCGAATGGCTCGAGAAGATCCCGAACGACGACGCGCAGCTCCTCGGCGTGAACCCCGAGGTCGCGCGGCCGGAGTGGATGGTCCTCACCGTCCTTCCCGTGCCGCCGGTCACGATGCGGCCGTCGATCACGCTCGAGTCCGGCGAGCGGTCCGAGGACGACCTAACCCACAAGCTCGTGGACGTCCTCCGGATCAACCAGCGCCTTCAGGAGAACCGCGACGCGGGCGCACCCCAGCTCATCGTCGAGGACCTCTGGGAGCTCCTCCAGTACCACATCACGACGTACATGGACAACCAGACCTCCGGCATCCCGCCCGCGCGCCACCGCTCGGGCCGTCCCCTGAAGACGCTTTCGCAGCGCCTCAAGGGGAAGGAAGGACGCTTCCGCTCGAACCTCTCCGGCAAGCGCGTGAACTTCAGCGCCCGGACCGTCGTGTCGCCGGACCCGAACATCTCGATCAACGAGGTCGGCGTCCCGGTCGAGGCCGCGCGGGAGCTCACGGTCCCGATGCGGGTCACGGTCTACAACATCGAGGAAGCCCAGAAGATGGTCGCGCGGGGCCCGCAGCCGCTCACGCCGGCGGGAAAATACGCGCCCGGCGTGAACTACGTGATCCGCGACGACGGCCGCCGCATCAAGGTCACGGTCGAGAACGCGGCCGAGGTCGCATCGCGCCTCCGGCCCGGCTTCACGGTCGAGCGGCACTTGATGGACGGCGACGTCGTCCTCTTCAACCGGCAGCCGTCGCTCCACCGCATGTCGATGATGGCGCACGAGGTCCGCATCATGCCGGCGCGGACGTTCCGGGTGAACCTCTCGGTCTGCCCGCCGTACAACGCCGACTTCGACGGCGACGAGATGAACCTCCACGTCCTCCAGGGCGAGGAGGCGCGCGCCGAAGCGAAGATCCTGATGCGGGTCCAGGAGCACATCCTCTCGCCCCGTTTCGGGGGCCCGATCATCGGCGCGATCCACGACGAGATCACCGGGGCCTTCCAGCTCACCTTCAAGGACCAGTTCTTCAACAAGGCCGAGGTCCTCTCGATCCTCGGAAAGGTGGGCCGCACGCACAACCGGTTCCCGCCGACAAAGACCGAGAACGGGATCGAGCTCTGGACTGGGAAACAGGTCTTCAGCTGCATCCTCCCCGAGGACCTGTCGCTCCGCTTCAAGCCCGAGATCTACGACCCGCAGGCCTGCCACGAGTGCGACGTGCCCGTCGCCCAGTGCAAGTACCACGGGCACACGGTGATCGAGAAGGGGCTCCTCATCCACGGCCCGATCGACGAGAAGGCGATCGGCGCCTTCAAGGGCGAGATCCTGAACCGCGTCATCCGCAAGTACGGCTCGGACGGCGCGCGGCAGTTCATCGACGAGGTGACGAAGCTCTGCATCGGCGCGATCATGGCGCGGGGCTTCACGACCGGGATCGACGACGAGGACATCCCGGAAGAGGCGACGGCGCAGATCAACGAGATGCTGGACCAGGCGCGGGACCGCGTCGCCCAGCTCGTCGCGGCCTACCACGAAGGGACGCTGGAGCAGCTCCCCGGCCGCTCGCTCGAAGAGACGCTGGAGCTCGAGATCATGCAGGTCCTGGGCAAGGCCCGTGACCAGGCCGGCCGGATCGCCGGCAAGCACCTCGGGTTGGACAACTCCGCCGTCATCATGGCGAAGTCCGGCGCCCGGGGCTCGATGCTGAACCTCTCCCAGATGGCGGGCTGCGTCGGCCAACAGGCGGTCCGCGGCGAGCGGCTCTCCCGCGGCTACCAGGGCCGCACGCTCCCGCACTTCCGTCAGGGCGACAAGGGCGCCGAGGCGAAGGGGTTCGTCAAGGCCTCGTACAAGTCGGGCCTGAACCCGCTCGAGTACTTCTTCCACTCGATGGGCGGCCGCGAAGGTCTCGTCGACACGGCGGTCCGCACGAGCCGGTCCGGGTACATGCAGCGCCGGCTCATCAACGCCCTCGAGGACCTGCGCGTCGAATCCGACGGCACGGTCCGCAACACGGCCTCGACGATCATCCAGTTCGCATACGGCGAGGACGGCGTCGACCCGACCCGTTCGCTCCGCGGCAAGGCCGTGAACGTGAACGAGGCGATCAAGGAGGTCTTGGGCGTCGACTACGGCCCCGAATCGACCGTCCGCGGCGCCTCGACCTACGACCGCGAGGACGTCGAGCTCACGCGTTCGATGCTCGACGAGATGACCGAAGAGGACCTCGAAGACCTCTCCTCGGGCGGTGAGTAAGGTGGCCGAGAAGAAGACGAAGGCGGAGAAGGCCGACAAGACCGAGAAGCCCGAAAAGGCCGAGAAGGCGACGAAGGGCAAGAAGGGGAAGGCCGCCGCGGCCGCCCCGAAGGAAGAGGAGTCGACCGGCGACGTCCGGAAGGACGCGATCAAGGCCCTGACCGATATCCCGGGCGTCGGGCGCTCGAAGGCCGAGGCCCTCTACGACGCGGGCTTCCGGTCGGTCGAGGACTTGGTCCGTGCCTCGCTCACGTCGCTTGCGCAGGTCGAAGGGATCGGTCCGAAGCTCGCCCAGCAGATCAAGGAGAACATCCCCTCGGAGATCTCCGTGAAGGAGCAGGACATCGTCGAGATCATGACGCTGAAGGGGATGACGAAGCCCGTCGCCGAGAACCTCTTCCGCGCAGGCCTCAAGAACAAGGAGGACCTCCGGCGCGTCCCCATCGAGGAGATCCTCGACGTCGAAGGCGTCTCCGAAGAGCTCGCCGAGGCCGTGAAGGAGCAGGTCATCGACATCGAGCAGACGCTCGAGGAGTTCACCGACATCCCCGGCGTCGGCCGCGCGAAGGCCGAGACCCTCGTCGAGGCGGGCTTCAAGACGCTCTACGACCTCCAGCGGGCGACCGTCGAAGAGCTCGCCGAGATCCAGGGGATCGGCGAGGACCTCGCCGAGGCGGTGAAGGAGACCGTCGGCGAATACAAGTTCCACCGCGCGATCGACCTCGAGCTCGAATACACGCCCGAGCCCGAGCCCGTCCGCGAGATGACCCCGTTCGAGAAGAGGTTCCGCGGCATCGTCGCGGACTTCGGCGCAACCCTCCCCGAATCGGTGTTCCTCGAGGTCGCGGAGAAGCTCCACGCCCAGAAGATCCCGGAAAAGAAGCTCAAAGAGCTCGCCCAGTACCTCGTCGACCAGTACGAGAGCCACCGGATCGACGCGACCGAGGCCGCGGGCATCGTCGGCGCCCAGTCGATTGGAGAACCCGGCACGCAGATGACGATGCGTACGTTCCACTACGCCGGCGTCGCGGAGATCAACGTCACGCTGGGTCTTCCGCGCTTGATCGAGGTCGTCGACGCCCGCCGCGTGCCGTCCACCCCGATGATGGAGGTGTACCTCGAGGACGACGTGAAGAACGACGCCCAGAAGGTCCAGGAGGTCGCCTCCGAGATCGAGTCGACCTTTCTCCTCGACGTCGCCGACGTCGACATCGACCTCGGGACGCTGCAGGTCATCGTCTACCCGACCGAGAAGAAGATGAAGCGGAAGGGGATCACGGTCGACGACATCGAGGCGAAGTTGAAGAAGCTCAAGAACTCCGTCCTCGAGCAGACGCCGCAAGGGCACATCGTGATCAAATCGACCGTCGAGACCTACAAGGGCCTCCAGATGGTCGCCTCCGACGCGAAGAAGACCCAGATCAAGGGGATCCCCGGGATCAACCGCGTCGTGATCCGGCGCGAGGCGGACGGCTACGTCATCTACACGGAAGGCTCCGACCTCGCGCGCGTGATGAAGGTCCCCGGCGTCGACACGACCCGGACGACGACGAACAACTTCCGCGAGATCTACGAGGTCCTGGGGATCGAAGCGGCCCGGATGGCGATCGTGAACGAGGCGTACAAGACGCTCTCCGAGCAGGGCCTCACCGTGGACATCCGGCACCTGATGCTGGTCTCGGACGTGATGACGGTCGACGGCACGGTCCGCGCGATCGGCCGCCACGGCATCTCCGGCGAGAAGTCGTCGGTGCTCGCCCGCGCCGCGTTCGAGATCACCGTGAACCACCTCCTCGAGGCCGGCCAGATCGGCGAGGTCGACCCGTTGGAGGGCGTCGCCGAGAACATCATCGTGGGGCAGCCGGTCTCGCTCGGGACGGGTGCCGTGAACCTCGTGATGAAGCCCGGCGCGTTCAAGGGCGTGAACTACCCGAAGTGGGAGCCGCCGGCGCCGCCTGCGGTGCCCGGCGCCGAAGGCGCGCCCGCGGAAGGCCCGGCGCCCGAGGCCGCGGGGACGGCCGAGAGCGTGCCCGAAAGTCCGCCAAAGGAACCCGAAAAGGAGGCTGAAGAATAATGGTCGACATCCACCGCGCGCTGCGCTCCGCGGCGCAGACCGGCAAGCTGGCATTCGGCGAACGCGAGGCCCGCAAGGCCACCGAGGCCGGAAAGGCGAAGCTCTTGATCATGGCGAAGAACGCGCCGGACCCCGTCCAAAAGGACGTCGAATCGACGGCCTCCGCAAAGTCCGTTCCGATTTTCCGCTTCGAAGGCATGGGCACCGAGCTCGGGCCCGCCTGCGGGAAGCCGTTCAGCGTGTCCGTGCTCGCCGTCCTCGAAGCGGGCGACTCGGACATCCTCGCGCTGGCGAAACGCAAGTGAGCGGTAAGTCGTAGGTCGTAAGCGGTTAGTCGTAAGTAGTGAGTCGTCACCACTCACGACTCACCACTCACGACCGACCACTTACCTTTAAGGAGCAGGACCGCCTTCGAGCCGCGGTGGCAGCGGACGAAGTGGTCCTCGACCAGGAAGCGATGAGGACCATCGTGCTCTTCGAGCGCGAGACGCGCACCCGCATCAAGGACGCGCATTTTTCGGACGAGCGGGTCGTCTTCGTCGTCCCCGAGGACCTCGTCGGGAAGGCGATCGGGCGCGGCGCGATGAACCTGAAGCGCCTCCGCGAAGCGCTGAAGAAAGAGATCGACATCGTGGGATTCTCGGACGACCCCAAGAAGTTCGTGGAGAACCTTTTCCATCGGTACGGGCTCGAGGAGGTGCGCCTCGACGAGCGCAAGGACGGCGCCCGCATCGCCCATGTCCGCGTGAAGGCGTCCGACAAGGGCAAGGCGATCGGCCGCAACGGACGGAACATCCAGACCGCTTTGCTGCTGGCGAAGAGGAACGCGGGGATCGCGGAGATCGTTCTCGAATAGGCGGTGGCTCGCCTGCGGCGAGCGGCGGTGGGCGCCTGCGGCGCCGGCGGTGGCTACGCGGCGGTGTGGTCCGTGGGACGGGACAACCTACTGCCGCGCGGCGAAGCCGCGCCACCGCCATGCCGAACGCATCACCGCCATTCGCGTGAAGCGCGAATCACCGCCTAATTTTCCAGCGCCTCAGCCACGAGATGGAACACCTGCGGCGAGGCGAGGACGCCCAGATGCCCCCCCAAAAGGATCCGTCGGTTCTTCGCGTGCGGCAGCTTCGCGTTCGAGGACGGGATGAGGAGCGGATCCGTCGCGCTGTACAGGTTGTAGTACTTCACGCCGTTCGGCCTGTGCGCGTCGTTCAATCGTCGCAGGAACTCGTTCCCGGGAATGAGCTGGCGCCCCGCGGGCGTGGCAAGGATGAGGTAGGCCGCGTACGTCCCGTGGTGCGGGGTCGCGATGCAGACGCAATGGTCGATCCACTCGTGGCCGCCGAGCACGGACACGTAATATCGCGCGATGAGGCCGCCGAGGCTGTGTCCCACGAGGTCGACGCGGGGCGAGCCCGTTACGTCCCGGATGTCCTCGACGCGGGCCGCGAGGATGTCGGCCGCGGCCGGGATCTCGACCAAGCCGAACCGCGGCACGTCCATCGTGTAGACCGGGTGACCCGCGCCCTCGAGAAGCCGGCGCATCACGTTCCAGTAGAGAAAGTTCTGGCCCGAGAACCCCGGTACGAGCATGACCGGGTTCTTCCGGGAAGCCATGCACCCGAATCTGCGCCGTGTGCCTATATGAAGGTGACTGTTTTTCGCGTGATTTCCCTTTTGAAACGTGCGGCTCTCGGGAAGGCTTAAGGCGGAACGCCCCGGTTCGCCGCCCGTCATGAACCGCGCCCTCGCGCTCGTTGCCGCGATCCTTCTCGCGAACTCTCCGGCACTCGCCGGGACCGCCGTCACGGTCGGCGATCCGGTCGTCGTGCTCGCGGTCGCCGTCGGCCAGAACGAGGAAGGGCGCCTCGTCGGCGCGACCGCGACCGTGAGCATCACCGTCGCCGCAAACGGCGCGGGGCACCTCTTCATGGAGACGCGGCCACTCACGCAGGTCGACATGCAGGGAAGCGCGCGCCTTGCCTGGAAGGTCGCGGAATCCGTGACCGGCATCGCGACCTCGGGGTACGACGTGTTCTTCGTCGTGCGGAGCGAAAGCGAGATCATCGGCGGGCCTTCCGCCGGCGGCGCGATGGCGGTCGGCGCGGTCGTGGCACTTTGGAACGCCGCGCACCCCGAGGACCCGATCGCCTTGAACCGCAGCGTCGTCATGACCGGCACGGTGAACCCGGGCGGCTCGATCGGCTTCGTCGGCGGCATCCCGCAGAAGGCGCAGGCGGCGCGCGACGCCGGCGCCTCCGTCTTCCTCATCCCGCAGGGCCAGAACAACTACACCGAGGTCCAGACCTTCCGCGAGGAAGGACCCGGGTTCCTCCGGGAGTCGACGCGCCCCGTCACGT
>JBQTJL010000322.1:0-5466 GCA_052387135.1 Methanobacteriota archaeon
GCAAGCCGCGACAGCGGCGCGATTGCGAACACGAGGGTGCCCGCCGCCAGGATCCCGACGTAGGAGGAGCCGAGCGTTTCACCGAAGAACTGTTGGGCGGCCTCCGAAGCGACGAAAAAGACGGCGATGAAGACGGCCGCGACCGTGGACTTCGAGATCGCGAACCGCACCTTCACGTCGAGCCCGAGAAGCTGGTGGCGGAGGATCGCGTAGGAAAGGAGTGCCACCGCGACGACCCGTGCGACACCGAACGTCCCGTCGACCCCGCCGAACCGCGCGGTCGCGAGGGCACCGGCAAGCGGCATGCCAAGGAGCGCCAGCGCGACGTTCCGCGCCGCCCGGTCCCCGGGCTCGGGGCGGCGGGCGTAGACCAGCCAGAGGGCCGCCAGGATGAGGAACGGGCCCACGGAAAGGGCCGCGTCGGAAAGGTCGCCGCTCGTAAGGCTCGCGCCGGCGGGCGGCCCCGGCTGCAGGGCGAGGGCTCCGACGACAGTGGCGACCTGGACCCGGTCGCGCGTCGCGGCGAGCGCCGGGTAGCGGAGCGTGAGGAGCACGATCGCCCCCATCAGGGCCGAGTTCACGACGACGATGCTCGCGAACCACAGGTCGTTCGCGAACGCGGGACTCGCCGTCGCCGCCCCGTCCCGGTCCAGGAAACCGATCACGGGGAGGACCGCGGCCGCGAACGCTGCGGCCACCACGGCCGGGGCCGACGCCCCCACCGGGCCGCCGAGTCGGAACGCGAGCCATCCCAGCGAAAGAAGAAGGGGCAGCGAAGCGACGATGCTCCCGGCGAACGCGGCATCCGCCCACGACAGGCCCGGGTCGAGGTTCACGAGCACCGACCACGCGCCGGCGCCGAGCGCGAAGCCGGCAAGGGCGGTCGAGGCGGGCGTGCGCGGGCGGGCGATGGCGACGGCAACGCCGAGCACAAGGAAGAGGACGCCGGCCACGGCGTCGACGAGGTCGGCCGTGTTGAGGAACAGGTTCATCTCGTCGCCTCCGCCCGTTCGCCCGCCCCGTGCCGGAACCCGTACGTCGTGCCCTTCCGCTCGCCCTCGCGGTCGAGCACGCCGAGGTCGACGAGCTTCGTGAGGTCCCGCTTCAGCGTCCGCTCGGCGATCTCCGGGAACGCCGCGTGGACGTCGGCGAACTTCAGCCGGCGGTCGCCGTGCCGCCGCGTCGCCCGGGCGAACCACTCGGCGACGTGCATCTCGCGGTCGGATAGGCCCCGGAGGTCGCGGCCGAGGAGGACCCGGCGACGCGCGTCCTCGAAGGCCTCCGCGAGAAGCCCCGCTCCGAACGAGAGCCACGCGGAAAGGTCCCCGCGGTCGCCCGCTTGGAGGGCCCCGTAGTAGGCGTCGCGGTCCTCGTTGAAAAGGTAGTCGACGAACGCGAAGCGGACGCCCTCGTAGCCCGAGGTGTGGAGCTGGAGGTGGAGGAGCGCCCGGCCGACGCGGCCGTTCCCGTCGCGGAAGGGATGGATCGCCTGGAACTCATGGAAGAAGAGGAGGGCCCGCACGACCGGATGCTCGGTCGAGGATGCGGACCATGCGAGGGCGTTCGAAAGCTCGGAGACGACCCGCTCCGGCGACGTGGGAACGTACGTCACGACGTACTCCGGGCGCTTCCCCACGAAGTTCGCGTGCGCCTTGAAGCGGCCCGCGTCGGGGAGGACCCCGGCAAAGAGCTCCGCGTGGAGCGCCGCGACCTCCCCGACCTCGGTCGGGAACCGGCGCCCGCCGACGGTCTCGAGGAAGCCCGCGTGGTTGATGATCTCGCGTTCCTCGGGCCGCTCGAGGGCCTCGGGCGTCGGGCCGGCGGCAAGGAGGCTCGTGACGTCGGCAAGGGTCAGAGGGTTTCCCTCGATGCTTGCGGTGCCGTACGCGTTCCGGGAGAGGGCGTCGACGAGGAGGCGCCGCGTCGTCGCGGCATCGAGCGCGCCGCGCTTTGCGACCTCGTCGGCCCGCTCGATGCGGCGGATCGCTTCGTGGACGCCCCGGGGCACCTCCACATGGGGGGCGAACCGGGTCTGGGCCTTGCGGACGATCGTCTCGGGGGTCCGCCGGTACGGAGCGAAATCAACCATCTTGGCACATATCCGAAGCGAATGGTGGCATATAAAGTGTCGTACTGTGGCACATATATTTGGCACATATCATCGGCGGGACCCCCGCTTGCGCTCGACCGCCTTCCGGATCGTCATCGCATCGCCGGCGCCGAGCCCGAGCTCGTCGGCAAGCCGCGCGAGGGCGATCTCCTCCTCGTCGTCGAGACGACCGTCCGCGAGATACTTCCGGGCCGTGAGCGCAAAGAGGCGGGTCCGCTCCTCGTAGGCCGTGGGCCCAAGGGCGCCTTCGCGCCCTGGGCCTCGCTGCGAGCCCTCGCTCGGCCGTAGGCCGTAGGCCGGCGCCATCGGCCCGCTCCCTGCTTCCCGCTCCCTGCTCCCCGTCGTCGCAGGCACCGCCCTCTCCGCGAACCGATCCGCGCTAGGGCGTCGCTCCGCTCCGCCCTGCGCCTCACTCGTCGGAACAAGTTGGTATGCGACTCGTTCGGCAAGCCGCGACAGCGGCGCGATCGCGAAGACCAGAGCGCCGGCCGCGACGATGCCGAGGTACTGCGAGCCGGAGCGCTCGCCGAAGAACTGCTGCGCGGCTTCGCTCGCGACGAAGAACACGGCGATGAACACCGCGGCGATGGTCGACTTCGAGATCGCGAACCGGACCTTCACGTCGAGCCCGAGGAGCTGGTGGCGGAGGATCGCGTAGGTGAGGACGAAGGCGGAAAGCAGTTGGGAGAACCCGACGTGGGACCCGGAGTCCCCGAAGGCGATCGAGGCGCACGCGCTCGCGAGGGGCGCAAGCAGGAACGCCCAAGCGACGTTCCTTGCGAGTCGCGCGTCCGACGCCGTCATGCGATGGGCGATCGCGAGCCACGCGGCCGCCCCGGCGATGAGGACGCCCAGCGCGACGAGGCGGAGCCCCATCGCCGCGTCCTCCCGGTATGCAAGGCCGGGCCCGGCGTAGGATGCAGGGAGGATGCAGACGGCGACGCCGAGGAGTGCGGCCTGCGGCCGGTCGCCGCCTGTGCCGGGGCGCGCGAAGACGAACCGCATCGCAAGCAGGGACAGGAGGAACGCCGCCGCTCCGAGGAACAGCGCTAGGTCCAGGACGAACGCGACCTTGAGGACGGGGCCACCGAATCGCGGTTCCCACTGCGTCGAACGGGAACCGACGATCGCGGCGACCCCCATCACGCAGAGCGAGATCGCGGCGGCCGCGGCCACGGGCCGTTCGAACGGGCGCGGGCCCGCGTTCGGGCGCGGCAGCAGAGACGCGAAGACGAAGAGGAGCACCGAGGTCGCGATCTCGAAGGACAGCGCGACGGCACGTCGAACGCCCTCGTCCGGGAGGCCGGGAAGAATGTCCCGGCTGGCAGCAAACGCCAACGCGGCGCCGAGCATGAGGCAATAGGCCGCAAGCGCGAGGTTCGGCCGCCGACGAGGATGCGCCCGCGCCATGACCGCGGCGAGCGCCAGGAACGCGGCGCTTCCGGCGAGAAATCCGACGAACCGGGGCCCGACGACGGCGGTCCACTCCGTCATTCGGAGCCCCCGGGCCGCGTCGAGCCGCCGACCCCCGCGTCCTCGACTTCGTGCCGGAGCTCGACGGCCCGCACGTGGGAGATGCCGAGGCCCGTCGCAAGCTCGGCGAGGGCGACCTCCTCCTCGCGCGAAACGCGGCCGTCGGCGAGGAACCGGCGGAGCGCGAGCCGGTACGTGCGCTCGTCCCCGCTCCCCGCCTCCCGCTCCCCGTTCCCCGTCGTCGCAGGCACCGCCTTCGTCGCGATACGGTCCGCAAGCCGCGACAGCGGCGTGATCGCGAACACGAGCGCGCCCGCCGCGACGATGCCCAAGTACTGCGAACCGGAGCGTTCCCCGAAGAACTGCTGCGCGGCTTCGCTCGCGACGAAGAACACCGCGATGAAGACGGCCGCGACGGTCGACTTGGAGATCGCGAAGCGGACCTTCACGTCGAGCCCGAGGATGTCGTGCCGGAGGATGGCGTACGCGAGCACCGCGACCGTGGCGAGTCGGGACAATCCCCAGAGGGGTCCGCCCGCGACCGCGTCGTACCGCGGCTCGAACGCCGTGTCGAACAGGGCGGCCGCCACCGGGATCGCGAGTCCGACGAGGACGAGGTTGCGGATCCCGGACGCCTCGTCCGGCGGCGCACGGGGGAGACGGACGAGCCAGCTTCCGACGATGAGCAGATGAAGGCCGAGGCGGAAGGCGTCTCCGGCGGACGCCCAAGGCTCACCGAACCGGAGGAGTTGCGATACGAATACGGCCGGGTAGAGCACCAGTGCCATCGACATGAGGACGAGCTGGCGCCGCTCGCCCGGATCGTCGGACCGGCGGTGGCGAAGCGCAAACGTCGCAAGGGTCGCATAGAGCGCGCCCATCACGAAGAGGCTCGCACGAGCTTCGACGCCCAGCCCGTCGGTTTGGAGCGTCGACGCAAAGACCGCGCCGACGCCTGAAAACGCCACAAGCCACCGGCTCTCGGTCGCCCCGAGCTTTCGCGGCAAGAGGTACGCGACGGCAAGGAGGGCGCCGACGACGACAAGCGTGAGCGCGCCGATGAAGACCTGGTACGCGAAGAGGTCGGTAACGGTGGATTCCGGGCGCCGCAGGTTCCACACGAGCATGAACAAGCCGAAGGCGCTCGAGAAGGCCGCGAGCGAAACGGTGCCGGCCATCCGGGGACGGAGGGTCGCCACCCAGCCGCCGAGCAAAAGAAGGGCGAGCCCGCTTCCCGCGTTGACGATCGCGTCCCACGCGGTGTTGAACATCATGGGAATCGCCCCGCGGTCCAGAGAAAGGTTATAAATGTGTAGATGACTATATTCATCTGTGACAAAGACCGTCTCGCTCGCGGACGACGCGTACGAGGCCCTCGCCCGCGTGAAACTTCCGGAGGAATCGTTCTCCGACCTTGCCCGAAGGCTCGCCCGGATGGCGGCGCAGGAGCGGATCTTCCGGCGGCGTGATGAACCGCCTGCGCTGACGGAAGAAGAAGCCGAAGAGTTGAAGCGCCGCATCTACAAGGCGCGTGACGAATCGATGGAACCGAGGCATCGTCTCGAATGATCGTCCTCGACAGCGACATCCTCGTCGATGTCCTCCGCCAGCGCGACCCGGCCTTCGAGTTCGTGGCCCGCTTGCAGGCGGCCGGAGAAATCATCGGCACGACCTCGGTGAACGTGGCGGAACTCTTCCGCGGCCTCCCGCCGCGGTCGCGCGCGGCAGAACTCGCCGCGGCGACGGTCGCCGCCCTGCAGGAAGTGCCGGTGGGGCCGCGCGTCGCGCGACGATACGGGTCCCTCCTGCATGCGCTCGATCGGGCCGGCACGCCGATTCCGGCGGGGGACGGGCTCGTCGCCGCGGCCGCGAGGGCATCCGGC
>JBQTJL010000323.1:0-1776 GCA_052387135.1 Methanobacteriota archaeon
CGACGACGCGCCGGTCCTCCCCGGGACCCAGATCGCGGACTACGCCACGGGCCTCTACGCCGCGTTCGCGATCGTGAGCGCACTTCGGACCGGGAAGGGAAGCGTGCTCGACATCTCGATGACCGAGGTCGCGGCGACGTTTGCCGGGATGTGGTTTGCGCACGCCGCGGTCCCCGAGCCGATCCACGCGCACCGGATGATCCTCACCGGCGGCTACGCGTGCTACAACACGTACGAGGGAAAGGACGGACGGTGGCTGACCCTCGGCGCGCTCGAGCCCAAGTTCTGGACCGCGACCTGCACCGTGCTCGGGATCGACGCCGAGGAGCACCAGTTCGAGGAGGGCGACGCGCAGCTACGGCTCGTCGAGGAGCTTCGGGCGCTCTTCCGGACGAAGCCTCGCGACGCGTGGGTGACCTTGCTCCAGCGCGCCGGCGTCCCGGCGGCGCCCGTGCTTTCTGCGGCCGAGTTCGCGGCGTCGCCGCTCGCGAAGGAGCGCGGCGTGCTCGATCTGCCGGGGTTCTTCTTTCCGGCGGCGCCGCGACGCGATCCGGCGCGGGCGCCCGAGCTCGGCGAACACACGGACGCGGTTCTGCGCGAGTGGGGCGGGGGCCGGGGGCCGTAGACGGTCGACGCCTCCGCCCGCCTTGCGCCGTTCAGCGCGGCGGCCGCGTGAAGCCCGCGATCCGGGGCGTCGTGGACTTCACGGGGAAGCCGGCGAGCGCCTTCGAAAGGTCCGGGCCCGGCGTGCCGAAGACGTCGAGGCCCAGAAGGTCCGCGATCTCCAGCGCCTTGGGGAGGTACTTTGCGGGGGCTACGCCCGTGATGTGGGCGATGGCGGCCTCGTGGTCCCGGAACCACACGTGGACCGTGCTGACGCCGGATTCGGGCGAGAAAATCGACTCGTAGAAGACGCAGCCGGGTTCGGCGTCCTTGACTTCGCGCGCACCACTCGCCGACTCATACCGGCAACTCAATCCCTAGTTCGTCCGCGAACTCGTTCAAGACTTTCGTCGGTCGGTTGAAGATCGAGAGGGCGAAAACCGCGACAAACATAACGCCTATCAAGACCCCGAGAATACATGCCAGGGCGAATCCTGCGGTCCGGACCAGCCGGTTCGGCGACTTTGTCATGCGTTCCACTGCGACCACGATCTGGTCGACCTTCAGCCACTTCATAGCGGCAAGGATTGCTTCTCTAACCGACGCGAGCACCTGCTTTCCAGACTTCCATGTGCTCGTCACGAACTCGATTATCGATTCGAGCGCGTCCGTTCTAGCGCTGAGCCGTGTCCTGAACGTCGCGATTCGTTTCGGTATTCCGGAGAGATTCAGCAGCGCCCGCGCCAGGCGCTTCAAAACAGAGGGACTCAGGCCGGCGCTATGATCCCCACCCTCGCCCTGGTCTGGTTCCGGCTCCGTACCGTCCTCCCCCCCCTGCGCATCTGGCTCGGGCTCGTCGTCCTCCTCTTCTTCCTCCGGTTTTTCGTTAGGCTCAAGATCCGCCCGAAGTTTTTCAAGGAGTTCAATATCCTCGTCCAGCAGTGGTGGATCCACGGTTCGCGCGTACTGTTGGAGGGCAACTTTCAAGTCGTCCTTCGGTATGAGAACGAGTGCATCTGGAAGGTCAACCTCACGTTTCACGATTGCGCGGCTTAGCTTCTGCTTGTGCTTCTTCTTCATCCGTGATTCCTTAAGCCCCCTTCCCGGCACGGTTTCGTGCGTTTGAAGCCCGCCCGCGGCGTCGTCGCTGCCGGGATGCACATGCCGAGGAAC
>JBQTJL010000324.1:0-12502 GCA_052387135.1 Methanobacteriota archaeon
AGATCCTCCCTACGGAACGCGAGGTCATCAACTACTTCCGCCTCGTCGAGGACCTCCCGACTGGCGACTTCGACGTGAGCCCGGAGGACCTCCGGCTCCTCCATCAGGAGTACTTCCGCGACGTCCCGCTCGAAAACGAGGCGCGGCCCGGGCATTGGAAGGATCGCGACAACGTCGTCGCCACGCCATGGCGCACGCTGAAGACGTCGCCAAAAGAGCGAGCCGAGCAGGACCTCAAGGATCTCCTCTCGTCGTACAACGGGACGCGCGGCAAGTTCCCGCTCGTCGCTCGCGTCGCGGTCTTCTTCCACGGTTTCCAACGCATCCATCCCTTCGGCGATGGGAACGGCCGCCTAGGCCGCCTCGCCGCCCTCACGCTCCTCTCCGGGGGCGGGCTCGAAGCCGTCCGATACGCGCCGATGGACGACGCGATCAACGAAGACCGGAACGAGTACTACCTCGCGCTCGCCCGCGGCGACGAAGGCGACCTCGAGTACTGGACCAACTATTTCGGCGCCCAGTTGCACAGCGGCTACCAGCGCGCGCACCTGCTCGCCCGGCGGCTGCAGCAAGTCCCGCCGAAAGTGCCCGAGTCGTCGCGACGGCTTCTCGAGCGGCTGTACATCCACCGCGTCGCGACCTTTCGCTTGGCGGACGTGCGCGACGCCTTCCTCGATGAGAGCCGCAGGACCGTCATCCGCCGGCTCGCAGAACTCGAAGGACTGGGCTTCCTTCTCCGCGAGGGGCAAGGCGCGGGCAGCAAGTACCGCGTGCTTTCCCTGCCCGACGCTGTCAAGCGTTCCACGAGCGCCTGACGATCCACGAGGACGCAAGGTGCCGGACCCAGCCCGAGCGCGAACCCCGAGCCCCCGCCCGAAAGGGAAACACGTCACGTGGATACGGCACTAGCCGATGAGGCTGTACTTCACGAACAGCGGCACGAAGACGAGCGAGACGACGCTCATCAGTTTGATGAGGATATTGAGCGACGGTCCCGACGTGTCCTTGCAGGGGTCGCCGACGGTGTCGCCGGTGACGGCCGCCTTGTGCGCGGGGCTTCCCTTTCCGCCGAGGTTCCCCGCCTCGATGTACTTCTTCGCGTTGTCCCAGGCGCCGCCGGAGTTCGCGAGCGTGATCGCAAGGAGGAAGCCGGACGCGGTGGCGCCGGCCAGCAGGCCCGCGAGCGCGGTCGGCGGGAGGAGGACGCCCACGACGAGCGGCGCGGCGACCGCAAGCACGGACGGCAGCACCATCTCGCGGAGCGCCCCGCGCGTGCTGATGTCGACGCAGCTTGCGTAGTCCGGCTTCCCGGTCCCTTCCATGAGGCCGGGGATCTCGCGGAACTGGCGCCGGACCTCCTCGACCATCTTCCCCGCAGCGCGGCCGACCGCCTGCATCGTGAGGGCCGAGACGAGGAACGGGAGCATCGCGCCGACGAACAGGCCGGCGACGACGTACGGGTCCGTGAGCGTCACGACGAACGTGCCGTCGACGATGTATGGGGCGTCCGGGGGCGCCAACCGTTCGACCGCCGTGACGAACGCGGAAAGCAGGGCGAGCGCCGTGAGCGCGGCGGAGCCGATCGCGAAGCCCTTCCCGATCGCGGCCGTCGTGTTGCCGACGGAGTCGAGGGTGTCGGTCTTCTTCCGTACCTCGGGGCCGAGGTGGGCCATCTCGGCGATGCCGCCCGCGTTGTCGGCGACGGGGCCGTAGGCGTCCGTCGCAAGCGACAGCCCGAGCGTCGAGAGCATGCCGACCGCCGCGATCGCGATCCCCAAGAGGCCTCCTTGGGCCCCGACCGTGTAGTCGCGGCCGACGACGAAGGCGGCGATGATCGCGACGGAGACGACGAGGATGGGCGCCACGGTCGACCGCATGCCGACCGCGAGCCCCGCGATGATGTTCGTCGCGCTGCCGGTCGCGGAGGCCTGCGCGATCTCCTGCGTGGGCTTGTGATCGTAGCTCGTGTAGTACTCCGTGAGGAGACCGATGAGGATGCCGGCGACGAGACCGATGAGGAGCGCCCAGAAGATGCCGAGGTTCTCCGTGCCGAGGAACGTGGCGATGATGAAGTAGCTCGCGACGGCGGTGAGGACCGAGGCGACGATCAGGCCCTTGTTGAACGCCTTGAGGCAGTCCGAGGCGGTGCCCTGTTCGCCGGTCCGCACGAAGAAGGTGCCGACGAGGCTCGCTACGATGCCGGCCGCGGAGATCATGACCGGGACGAGCACCCACGTGAAGAGGTCCGAGCCCGAAAGGTCCGCCGCAAGGGCGGTCGAAAGGCCGAGCACCATCGAGGCGATGATCGAGTTCACGTAGGATTCGTAGAGGTCGGCGCCCATGCCGGCGACGGCGCCGACGTTGTCGCCGACGTTGTCCGCGATGACGGCGGGGTTCCGCGGGTCGTCCTCGGGGATCCCCGCTTCGACCTTGCCGACGAGGTCCGCGCCGACGTCGGCGGCCTTCGTGAAGATGCCGCCGCCCACTCTCGCAAAGAGCGCGATCGAGGAGGCGCCGAGACCGAAGCCGGCGATCGCGTCGCCGACCACCGTGAGCGCCGTGGACGTCTCGGCGTTCTGGCCTTGGTAGAAGTAGGTGAGCCAATAGAAGGTCGCGGTGAGGCCGAGGAGGCCCAAGCCCACGACGCTCATCCCCATCACGGCGCCCGAGGAGAAGGCGACGCGGAGGCCCGCGCCGAGCCCGCGGCGGGAGGCCTGCGTCGTCCGCACGTTCGCGCGGGTCGCGGTCGACATCCCGATGTAGCCCGCGGCGGCCGAGCATGCCGCGCCCGTAAGGTAGGCGACCGCGGTCTGCCAGTTGATCGCGACGAGGATCAACACGAACATGGCGACGGCGAAGATGGCGATCGTCTTGTACTGCCGGTTCATGAACGCCATCGCGCCGACGTACGTCGCGTGGCTGATCTCCTGCATCTCCTTCGTGCCCGCATCCATGCGCTGGATGCGCTGGATCGTGACGAACGCAAAGAGCAACGCGATGATCCCGGCGGCGGCGCCGGAGGCGGGTCCGATGACGGAAAGGTCGGCCATGGTTCCGAACACCCCCCCGCGGGGCCGGCGCGAAATCGCCGGACGACTGGGCGGGGGCGAGGCGGTAACCCGCAGGTTCTTATTTAAGGATTTAGAGGCGCTGCGACGGCGCGCGATGGGCCGGCGACCCCGAAAAGCGGCCACGGTATCAACATATGTTTTATAATGGGGGTGGGCGTTGTGCAACCGGAGCCTTGCGCTCCAGACGGGGAGGCCCCTTCGCCCCCTTTCGCAAGCCCAGTTTTCCCCTGGGGCCCCCCGTCTGCTTGTTGCATCTTGGAGACAAGTTGATACGAGAGGCGCGCGCTGCCGCGCCGATGAGCCTTCGAAAGAGCGCGCTTTTTGCGGCGGTCCTCGCCGCCCCGATCGTTGCCGGCTGCCTTTCCGCGGACGACACGGTTTCCTCCGAAGCGAGCCTCGGCGTCCCCCGGATCCTTCCGTGGGGCCTCGATTCCTGCGACTTCGTCGTCGCGTTCATCCCGGTGGCGGCCGACCGCGTCGCGGACCGGCTTCCGGAAGGGTTCCGCGCGCTCTCGCCGGCCGAGCTCGGGCTTCCCCCGGACATGCGGGGCGACGCGACGGTGAGCGTCGAGGCGTTCACCTGCCCGAGCGGCGTCGGCCTCAACGGCACGGTCGAGGAGATGACGTACGGGAGCCTGTTCATCACGGTCGAGCCGCCGGAGGAGCTGAAGGAGCCCGACACGGAGATGTACTTCGTGAAGTACGACGTCCTCATCCCCGACGAGGACCGGCGCGAGGCGCTCGCGGCGGCCGGCGTCCCGGCCCGCGCGGGGACCGCCGCGTTCACGCAGCACCACGCGCTCCCCGGCGGCACGATCTTCGTCGGCTCGATCGCGTTCGACGACACGGAATCGTACGGCGTGAACGGGTTCGCCCCGCAGGACGCGGGCTCGTTCGAGGGGTTCAACTTCGTCGAGTTCACGCCGGTCCCGGGCGGCTTCGTCACGTGGCGCTCCGCGGTCGACATCACGCGCGACCAGGCGGGCACCGGCTACGTCCGCGTCGCCCAAGGCACCTGGCTCGCAGACATCGTCGGCGTCGAGCGGGCGCCCGCGTCCTTCTTGTCGCTCACGGGTTCGTTCGTGGACGCTTCTATTACGCTGCCGTGACGGGAAAGGAGAAAGGAAGAAAGGGGAACGGAGCGAACGGTCACTCCGTTCTCCTTTCCCCTTTCCGTCCTTTCCGTAGAACGTTCGGAGACCCGCAGGCAAAGCGCTTAAAGTCCGGTCTCCCTGTCCGGTCGTGGACGTCCCGCTCGCGGCGCACCGCGCCATCGTGGACGGCGAGCAGTACCTCGACGTGTGGACGAACGGCCGTCGACGCACGGTGAAGGCGCCGTTCCTTCCCTATTGCTACGCGAAGGCCGCCCTACCACGGGGCGCGTTCCGGTCGCACGAGGAGGTGACCGTCCGGCCCCTCTCGAAACTCGCGCCGGAGCGCTGGAACCGGTACGGCTTCGCCACGGTGCAGGGGGTGAGCGACGCGAGCAAGCTCTGCGGCCGCCTTGCGTCGGCCGAGGACCACGTCCCGTTCGTCGAGCGCGTCCTCATCGACGAACCCTCGTACTTCCGGGCGTTCCCGAACACGGACCCCTTGCGGATCCTCTACGTCGACATCGAGCAGTACACGACCGGCGACGGGTTCCCGACGGCCCGGTCGCCGATCATCAGCGTCGCGACCGCGCGCTCCGAGGGCGACGCGACGTGCCACCAGATCCAGAGGATCGAGGAGGGCGACGAGCGGATCCTCCGCGCGTTCCTCACCGAAGTCGCCGCGTACGACCCCGATGTGATCGTGGGCTACAACGTGTTGGGCTACGACCTCCCGATGCTCCTTGCGAGGATGCGGGCGGCGCGGATCGACCCGTCGCCGCTCGCGCGGGACGGCCGGGCGCCGGTCGTCGCCGGCGACGACACCTACGTGGGCGGCCGCCTCGTCTACGACGTCTTCGAGAGCGTGAAGCTCGACCAGACCCTGCACGGGATCAAGGACCTGCGCTTGAAGACCGTCGGGGAATGGATGGGCCTCCCCGCGCTGAAGATCGACGTGACCGACACCTCGAAGCTCGTGGGGACACCGGAGCTCGCCGAGTACAACCGATCCGACGCGATCCTCACGCGTCGGCTCTCGAAGGTGTATTTCCAGAACTTCGTCGAGCTCGCCGAGTTCTACGGGGCGCCGCTGAATGTCGTGCTCCGCGCGATGTCGAGCTTCCACACGAACATCCTCCAAGGCCGTGTGTTCGCGACGACGACGCCGCGGATCGTCTCGGACGGCCGGAACGACGAGCGCTTCGCCGAGGTCTACGCAAGCGCGCCGGACGACCGCGCGTTCGTCGGCGGCATCGTCGAGATCTACCGTCGCGGCCTCTTCCGGCCCATATGGAAGGTCGATTTCGGATCGATGTATCCCACGATCATGGTCTCGCTCGGCGTCGGCGCCGACAACACGCGGCTCGTCGGCGAGGAGCGCTTCGGCGAATTCCGCGCCGAGGCCGCAGGCGGCGTGAAGCGGTACTCGATCCCGGACGACCACCGCAACGTGAACCACGTCGACGAGGTCGAAGGGCAATCCGAGATGGCGAAGGAGATCGCGCGGCTCCTCGACCACCGGCTCGTCCTCAAGCGGCAGGCGAAGGAGGCGACGGACCCGGGCGAGCGGGACCGGCTCAAGGCGCGGCAGAACGTCCTCAAGGTGATCTTGAACAGCATCTACGGCGTGAACGCGAGCAAGTTCACGCGCTACGGGTCGCTTCCGGTCGCGATCGCGACGGTCGGCGTCGCGCGGAAGCTCATCCGCTTCGTCGAGTCCCAGCTCGGCGACGAAAAGATCGAGACGGACACGGACGGGGTCTACAGCGCGCAGCCGGTGAACGTCGACGATCTTTCGGCCGCGTTGGAGACCTACATGCGGACCGACATGAACGCGGACTTCCACCTGCGGCTCGACGCGGAGGAGTATGCCGCGGGATGGTTCCACGAGCAGAAGAACTACCTCCTCCTCCACACGGACGGCCGGCTCGAGAAGCATGGCGTCGCGTTCAAGGGCTCGGGGCTTCCAGCGGTCTTCGACCGCGCCCTCGAGCGCGTGGGGCGGGCGCTCCTTGCTGGCGAGGACCCGGTCCCGGTCGCGACCGCTTGCCTCGACCTTTCTTCCTACGAACTTCCGGATTTCGTGCAGCGCCTGAGGCTCGGCAAGGATCCCACCGCGTACAAGTCGGCGAACGCGTTGGGCGCCCAGCTTGCCCGCCAGTACGCGAAGGCGTTCGGGCGCGAGGCGGAGGAAGGCGTGCAGATCGAGTACGTGAAGACGAAGGTCGGGTACGAAGTCGCGACGCCGGAGGCGTTCGCGCGGCTCGACCGGGCGTACTACCGCGAGATGGTCGAGACCGTGCTGCAGCGCCTCGGGATCGAGGCGGGCACGAAACGGCAGAAGTCGCTCGCGGACTGGATGTGACCGGTCCAAGAGTCAGGTTTATAGGAGGGAGCTTCCTGCCCCTCTTGGGGTCCAGTTTGACTCACGTGATCACGCAGCCCTGCATCGGCGCGAAACACCACGACTGCGTCGACGTCTGCCCCGTGGATTGCATCCACCCGAAGAAGACCGAGGGCGACTTCGAGACGGCGACGCAGCTCTACATCGACCCTGCGACCTGCATCGACTGCGGCGCGTGCGTCACCGTCTGCCCGGTGACCGCGATCTACCCCGAGGCGCAGGTCCCGGCCGAGTGGTCCCATTTCGCAGCCGTGAACAAGGCCTACTTCTCCGGCGGCCTCGCCGCGGCGGGCGCCGCGATGCCTGGCGGCGCGCCCGCGCCAGCCGCGAAGCCGGCGCCGGCCGCGGCGCCGAAGGCCGCCGCTCCCGCGGCCGCGCCAGCGGCCGCCGCTCCCGCCGCGAAGGCGGCCGCTCCCGCTCCGAAGGTCGTGGGCGGTCCCGCGCCCGAGGTCCCGGCCGAGGCGCTCCTCACCCTCGACCAGCTCGCCGAGCTCGCAAAGTGGGTGCAGGTGCAGGCCGAGATCGTCGTGAAGGCCGCCGAGAACCTCAGGACGCAGGCTGAAGCGCTCAAGAAATACGCGAAGAAGTAATACTTAGAGAATAAGTATTTTCTACTTATTGCCTCGTCGTCCCCTTTGCCCCTTGCCGCCGCACGATCGCGCGGGTGCGCCGCGTCGACGTCGCGCCCTCCTCGGGGACGCGCCGCGGCGTCGGGCGATGGCTCACGTTGCCGCGCGATACCACGCGTCGCAGGCGGCCGGCCGGCCGGGCGCGGAGCCCGAGCCGGAGGCGGAGCACCTCGCGCAGCACCGTCGCGGGGTTGCGGATGCGGTCGCGCGACCCGTGCACGAACGTGACGGGCCCTCGGCGGGCGCGTTCCGTGAGGGCGTCGAGGAGCGAGGCCTTCGCCCGTAGCTCCTGCGTGTATCGGCGCCGGAACTCCTCGAAGCGCCCGGGCCGGTCCTCCTTAAGGAAGCGGCGCAGGCGCTCGCTCGGGGCGAGCTCCGGAAGGTGGGCGTGGATCGTCGCCCCCGCGCGCGAGACGCCGGCGGGCAACCGGCGGTCGACGAGGACCCGGTAGCCGTCTGCCGGCGAAGGCGAAGCGCGGACGGGTTTCGTGCGGACGACCATCTTCTCGTCGTCTTCCCGGCGCGCCGGCCCGATATAATGGAGGTCACGCGCGCGTGCGTGCGGGACAAGCGCGCGGCCGTGCGACCGCGGGACCCCTCCGCTGCTCACGGACTTTTTCGCAAAGCAAAGAACCCCAGGAACATCACGAAGATCCCCAACGCCTGAAGTACGATGCGCTCGTCGGATATCCCGAGCGAGGAGAGGCTGCCGCCGGCAAACGGAAGGAGCGCGCCGACCGCGATGAAGAGGAGGCCGGGCACCCGTCGACGCCACCACGAGAGGACGGCGCCGAAAATCAGCGCGAGGCCGCCCACGACGTTCACGACGGCGGCGGCCCATCGGGGCGGGCCGTGGACGGCGCCGAGCCCGGCGTCGACCCCTTCCTCCGCGAGCACCGCGTCCTCGAGCGGGACGAAGAACTGGCCGACGCCGGCGACGAGTCCGCCGACGAGGACGACCGCGAGCATCGCGTGGCCCCATCGCCGGTCGCGCGAAAGATACAGGGTCCCGGTCCCGAGGAGTCCTACGAGGACGGCCGTGAGAGGAAAATAGAGCCGATAGAGCGGGACGGTCCAGCCTTGCGACGCGACCGCAGCCTCGACGAAGCTTGCGACCGAAAAACAGGCGAGCCCCGCCCCCCACGCGAACGTCTCGGGTCGTCGGGCCCCACGAAGGACGACCGCCGCGAACCCTGCGCCCACGATCCCTGCCGCAAACGGCAACACCGGATTCGTCATTGCCCCGGCTCCCTGCTTCCTGCTCCCCGCTACCCGCTTCCCGTCGTCACGTCGGACTCGTCTCTTCCTCTTGGAGCGCGACCTCGACCTCGCGGCCTCCGAGGCGGGCGCCTTTGAGCTTCGCGAACACCCGCGACGCCAGGGCCCACGGGACGGCGACGTCGCTCCACGTCGGGTGGACCTTGACCGGGCCCAAGTCGTTCTCGCGCAGGCCGGCCGCCTTGTTGATCGCGCGGAAGAGCCCGATCATCGTGATCCCGTGGTCGCGGCCGACCGAGAGCCGGAAGTGCACCATCCCCGTGGGATCGGCCTTCTCCTTCCAGTCCTCGACGTAGCGGATCCGGTCCCTTCCCTCGACCTCGGGGACGGGCTCGTAACGGAGCTTCGAGCCGGACCGCGTCTCGATGTGCATCAGGGTCCGCTCTTCCTCGGACGTGACGAACGTGATCGCCTTCCCCGCGCGGCCCATGCGGCCGGTCCGGCCGATGCGGTGGACGTACCAATCCGGGTCCTCGGGGATGTCGTAGTTGATGACGTGCGACGTGTGCGGGACGTCGAGTCCGCGCGCGGCGACGTCGGTCGCGATGAGGACACGGACTTTCTTCTCGCGGACCTGTTCCATCACCTTGTTGCGGGCCCCTTGCGTCATGTCGCCATGCAGCGCCTCGGCGTTGTACCCGTGGCCCTTGAGGATCCGCGCGACCTTGTCGCACTCGATCTTCGTGCGGCAGAACACGATCGCAAGCTCCGGCTTCTCGGATTCGAGCACGCGGTAGAGGGCCCAGACCTTGTTCCGGTACCCCACGTTGATGTAGACCTCTTCGGTCGTGTCGACCGTGAGCTTGTCGTCGCGCACCGCGACGTGGGCGGGCTGGTCCATGTACCGCTTCGAGAGCTCGAGGATCTCGGCCGGCATGGTCGCCGAAAAGAGCAGCGTCTGGACGCCCTCGCGCGGGCAGCGCGCAAGGATCCAGTTGATGTCGTCGATGAACCCCATGTCGAGCATCCGGTCCGCCTCGTCGAGGACGAGCGCGCGAAGCTCGCGAAGGTCGAGTGTCCGCCGGCGCATGTGGTCCATGATCCGGCCCGGGGTCCCGACGACGATCTGGACGCCTGCCTTCAGCGCGTTCACCTGGTTCGTCATCGAGGCGCCGCCGTAGATCGCGGTCGCCTCGACCGCCTTCACCTGGCCGATCTCGTTCACCTCGCCCGCGACCTGCTCGGCGAGCTCGCGGGTGGGGACAAGGACGAGCGCGTGGGGCTTCTTCCACTCGGGGTGCATCTTCTCGACGAGCGGGATCCCGAAAGCGGCGGTCTTCCCGGTGCCGGTCTGGGCCTGCCCGATGAGGTCCCGGCCTTGCAGGATCGGGGGGATCGCGAGCTTCTGGATCGGCGTCGGTTCCGAAAACCCCATCATCCGGAGCGCGTCGAGGACCTCCTCGGACAAGCGCAGCGCGCCAAAACCGCTCATTCTACGGACGAGCGTAAGCGCTTGCGTCTTATATCGTTCATTCATGTCAGGGTCGTGAGTATCTATCCACCCTAGCTGTCGATTCAACTACGGAATCCCGAAATTTGCTACATATTTCCGGCTATCAGGCCATTTTGTCGTCAAAAATTCCATATTTGTCGCAAGTTTTAAGCCCGCCGAGTCCGTTGCGGAGAATCGGCAGACGAATCGTCTGGTTCGACTGCCTTGGGAAAAACGGTTGAGGTGTTGCCGAATGACCATGACCGCTGGACACCGTGTGAGGAAGGTATCGAAGGAGGCGCTCGCGGATGCGCTGAGACGCCTCTTCGATATGGAAGCCGCCGACGCCGAAGAGATCGCGGGGACCATCGCCTCCCAGTTCGAAGCCGGGACCGAGGTCCGCGACGACCAGCTGTCGGCGGACCTGCGCATGATCTTCTACACCTTGGAATCCAAACGCCTCCTAGCCGTGCGACGTGAAGAGTTCGACGAGGAATCCGGAGAGATGCGCCGCGTGTTCCACTGGCGCATGAAACCGGAAGAGATCGAACGCGCCGCAAACGTCCAAGCCACGTCCGTGGAACCGGACGTCTACGACCGATTGCCTGCCAGCGCATGGGCCCGGACCTCCGCTGCCTAAGCCCCCATTAGCCCCCTTGCCTTCGCGAGCGGAGCCCGGCGCCCGGACCCCAAGCCCCCCGGGCGCTGGTGGGCACGGTCGATTTTTTTTCCAACGGAAAGGATGGAAAGGGCGGAAAGGGGAACGGAGTCCCCGTCCCCCGCCGTCCCACTCCGTCCACCTTTCTTCCTATCCCCCTTTCCGAGAAGTAAAATGAGCGTAACGGCATCCGCATGACCGTTGCAAGACCTGTTCCTCGTCCGCGGCCCCATCGAATGGACCGAGGAGGGGGGGCGGGTGGTGCTCTTCGTGCCGCGCGCGAACCCGGTCGAGCGGTTCCTCGCGAGGCTGTTCCGGCGCCCCGTCGTGGTCCGGGTCCGGCTGGACGATAAGGGCAGCCGGGTCTGGCGCCTTGCCGACGGCAGATGGACGGTCGCAGACGTCGCGCGGGAACTCCGGGAGCCGGTCGTAGCGGTCGAGACGTTCGTGCGGCCGCTCCTTTCGGCCGGAGCCCTCCGGCTTGCGGATCGTCCGTCGGCGGGCCGACAGGACGAAGAAGGGCGAGCCCGATCCACGACCATGCAGGACGAACCGGTACGGTGCCCGGAGTGCCGGTCTCCGGACGTCGTGTACGCGGGCGGCTATCATACCGCGCAGCTCTACACGTGCAAGAAGTGCGGCTACCAGGGAAGTCTCGTCTTCCAAGAACGGCCGCCGAAGAAAGGAATCGAGCCGTAGCCGTGGCTCGGAGAAGAAAGTCCTCGAGAACCAAGAGCACTATACGAGACAAGCGGCCAGGTTTGAAATAGTTATATAAGGGTTTGGGTCCGCCGGACGGCATCCGTCGGATGGAAACATCCTCAGATAGACTTAAGGCGCCCCATGCTGCTGGAAACTGCGGCGGTCGATGCATGAAGAAGGCGCTGCTGGCCGTCGTCATCATCCTCCTCAGCGCCGTCGCCGCCGGCTGCATCGGGGACGATGCAGGAGTGGTCGTAGAGCCGATCGTCGCGTCGGACGTCCCGGCCGCCTTCGCACTGTCCTTGAACGGTTGC
Source organism: Methanobacteriota archaeon (assembly GCA_052387135.1). Lineage (GTDB taxonomy): Archaea > Thermoplasmatota > SW-10-69-26 > JACQPN01 > JBQTJL01 > JBQTJL01. The sequence continues at coordinate 11,580 of JBQTJL010000324.1, forward strand.
GTCGAAGCGGGCGACGTATCCACGTATCAAATCGGCGGGGGCCCGATCGAGCGTCTGTTGGACGCGAGCTTCCAACTCCCTGACCCGTGGATCCTTGCAGATACGCGGGAGGAGATTGGGGGAGGGCCACCCATCGACGGGTTCGGACAGCCCGTCACGGGCCCGCTGACCGGGTTCTGGCACATGGCCATCGTGTGCGATTCGCTTGACGTGGGCGGCCTCCCGTTCGTCATGTCGTGGGGAGGCGTCCTCGTGGAGCCGCCACCGTGGGACGACAGCGACATCGAGCGCCAATTCCTGCTCGCCCACCTCAGCCTAGGTGATCCAGAGATCGTGGCCGCCGCGCGCGCCGCTGGCCTCGCCAGCACTGGGAATGCCTTGGCAGGGTTCATCGAGCACCTCTCGGGCGACATGCTTCACTCCTTCGTCGAGGACGACGTCTTCGGCGCGTTCGAGATCCGGTCCCAGATGCGAGAGCTGACTCCGTCCAGGATCGGGGAGACGACGCGGCTCTGGCTGCCGCAGGCCATGGACGATGCCGGCGCAGTGCACGAGCACGACGCCGACGCCCACCGCCCATTCGCCATCGACTTCAATCCGTTGGACATCGGGCCGGATGCGGTCTTCCGGGTCCAAGGGGGAGCAGCGGTCGTCATGCACACCGAGCGCGTACGCGCCGGCCCGGTCGATGTGCTCGTGCCGCCCCACCAGCCAGGGTTCAAGGTCAGCGGTGTCGTCGAGCGCGGTCCCATCGATGGCGTGATGACATTGGGCCCCGAGTTCGAAGTAGTCCTCGACTGGACGTTGCACCACTGAGCGATACGGCTGCGGCCGCGTACCGAGCACGACGCCGTCTGGAACCTGGAGGCGTCCGGATCGCGCGCGTGGCGTGGAGACCTGCGCCCGAGGGGTGCCGTACCGGG
>JBQTJL010000325.1:0-4520 GCA_052387135.1 Methanobacteriota archaeon
CCACGTAGACGTCCCGCCCGTCGCTCGCCATCCCCAACGGATGCACGTCGAAGGACGCGAGGGTCCGCACCTCGGCGCTCGCAAGATCGACCGCAAAGAGGCCCTCCGTCGAAAGGCCGCGTCCGCCGAAATCTCGCGTGAGGACGTACGCCGCGCCGTCGAAGAGGAGCGGCGGCCCGACGCGGGAACCGGGCACGCGCGCGACGAAGGCGACATCGTCCCACGCCGGGCCGGCATCCGCGCTCGCGCCCGTCCGCGCGGGGTCGACGGAGGTCTGGAGGTACGGCGCGGCCGCGACGGGCGGCAGGGCGAGGGCGAAGGCGAGGGCGAGAGCGATTGCCACTGTGACGGGTAATGGGTGATTCGGAGGATGACGGGATGCGGGCCGACCCACCGGCCCATCACTCATCGCGCGAAGCTCACCACCAACAATCATGAAACGCTCCCCGCATCCCGCGCGAACCAATCGGCGATCAGCGCCCGTACCTTCTGCTTCTGCTCCGGGGGCAGGGTCGGTTCGCGTTCGAGCGCCTCGACGAAGGTCTGGTGCTCCCAGCGCGTGATGCGGGCGTCCGCGAGGATCTCTTCGAGGGCGTGCGCGAGCGAAAGCGGGAGGAAGCCGAACTCGTCGCGGAGCGTCCCGAGGCGGACCGAGGCCGAAAGCTCCTCGATGTGGCGTTCGAGGACCGCGAACTGCCCTTCCTCGAGGTTTCCGTCCGCAAGCAGGCCCCGGGCGTGGGCTTTCCGCTCCGTGAGGGCGGCCTGGCAGTCGGAGGGCCGCGATTTCGTGCGCCGGTAGACGTCGTCGATCGCGGCCAGCTCGCGAGCGAGCCGGCTGCGTCGCGCCTGCACGCGGGCGACGCCGAGGATGCCGATCACGCCGGTCATCACGAGGCCGAGGAAGAAGAACGTCGTGTTCTGGTGCTCGGCGTCGAACGCGGTCGAGAGCAGGGTGGGTACGGGAGCCCCCACATGGAAGGCGACCGTCGCGCTCGCCGTCTGCCCGGCATCGTTTGCCACGGAAAACCGCGCGACGCGTTCGCCGGCGTCCGGGTACACGTGCTCGTGGCGCGGCGACGACTGCCCGTCCCCGACGGTCCCGTCGCCCCACTCCGCCCGGAAGCGCGTCGCGGGCCCGAAGAGGCCGGGCACAGAATCCCCAAGGTCCACGACCACCGTCTCGCCGACGCGCGGGTAGGCGGAGGCCGGCCGGGGGTCGGCGCGGAGCCCCGCTGGCGCCTCGCCGAGGACCGTCACGTTCCCGTCGCGAGCCGCGACCACGATGACGCCGTCCCCGACGCCGTAGGTGATCCCAGGAGACGTGCGCTCGACGCGCTGTCCGGTGACGGTCTCGCTCCAGTCCATCGGCTTTGGGAAATCGTGGGTCCAGAGGGGCGCGCCGGAGTTCGCGTCGAAGGCGCGGAGCCGGTCGGTGTTGTCGCTCGAAAGCGACTGCGCAACGAGCGTCCGACCCGCGGCAAGCGCCAACGGCCCGCGCCAGGCCTCGTCTTCGGCAAGCGCGGTCACGGGCCAACCCGGCCGCGGTCGGTCGTCTTCGAAGCTATGCATCGACTGGACGGCCGCGGCGAACAGGCGGCGTCCGTCGAACGCGAGGCCCGAGACGGTGAGCACATCGGGACGGGAGTCCCGGCCGAGGTCGGACTCCCACTGCGACTCCGCCGTGCCGACGTCGATCCGGCGAACGAACCGGTCGATGCGGACGAACGCGCGCGTCGCGTCTCCCGTCGGGTTCGCGCGGTAGCTCGAACCGTACGGCGCGCAGAAGCTGTCGCGCTGCGGGTCGAAGAACCCGCCGCGGCATCGCCGCAGGTTCGTCTCCTGCGGGTCGACCGTCGAGGCGTAGGCCCCTTTCGGCTCGCCGGTCCCCGCATCGAGCACCCACGCGGCCGTGTCGAAGACCCCGCCCCGACCCCCGACCGTGACGGTGGTGACGACGACCGACGACCCGAGGACGGCAAGGCCCGTGACCTCCTGGAAGCTGGACCCTCCGCGGCAGGTGAGGGTATGCAGGTCCGGGTCGCAAGCGGACGGCGCCACGGCGACGTCCCCGACCGCCTCGCCCGTCGTCTTCACCCAGAGCCAGCGCTCTGCCCCCGTGACCGGATCCAGCGCCACGACGAACAGGGTCCAGTCGTTGTACAACGCTTCCGAAGTCTCGACGCAGCCGAGATACAGGGCGTCCGGCGCGAGGGCGACGTGGCGGCATACGGCCAGCGGATCTTGTTGCGCGTGGAACGTGGGCAGCACGTAGTCCCACGCGGGCGCTCCGCCCGCGCGCGGGACCGCGAAGACGTGGCGAACGGCGCCGAGATAGAATCGCTCGTCGTCGGCTGCGGCAAGCCACGGGAACGATGCCTGCTCCGCCAACCCGGGCAAGAGTTTGGCGGTTGACCGCTCGAACTCTGCAAGGACTTCGATCGAGGCGGTCGCAAGGTCGATGCGGACGAGGTGTCCGGGGCCGTCCGAGGCCTCCTCCGGCGCCGTGACCACGAAGGCACCGCTTCCCGAGATTACGGGCGGAAGGCCTCCGAGGCCCGGGATCGGGATCCGTTCCCCGGCCCGCACCGTAAACGCGACGTCGTCCCACTCCGGCCCGGCATCCGGCGTGGACCCCGTTTTTGCGGCGTCGTATCCGCCTTGGAGCCAGGGGGCGGCCGCTACGTGCGGCAGGGCGAGGGCGAAGGCGATGGCGAGGGCGAGGACGACGGTGATGGGTGATGGGTGATGCCGGGGATGACGGGATGCGAGCCCGCGCACCGGCGCATCACTCATTACGCGAAGCTCATCACGGGGAAGCATCACGACCTCCCGAGTCTCGCGCAAACCAATCGTCGATGAGCGCCCGCACCTTCGCCTTCTCCTCGCTCGAAAGGTTCCGGTCCTTCTCGAGGGCCTCGACGACCACCCGGTGCTCCCAGTCGGCGATGCGGCCGTCTTCGAGCATCCCCGTGAGCATCTTCACGATCCCGTGCGGCAGGAAGTCGAACCGCTCGTCGAGGCGCCCGAGGCGCACTTCGCGGGCGAGCTGGTCGATGCGGCGCTCCAAGACCCCGAACTGCGCGTCCGTGAGCTTGCCGTCGAGGAGCAGCCCGTGGGCGCGCGCCTTCCGCTCGGCAAGCAGCGCCTCGCACTCGGGCGGCCGCTCGCGCGTGAGCTCGACGCCCGCGGCGACGGCCGCAAGCTCCCGGCGGAGGAGCCGCTGGTTCCGTTGGAGGCGCGCGAAGCCGAAGGCGGCCGCGACCAGCGTAATCGTAAGGCCCAACACGAAGAACGTCGCGTCCTGGTTCTCGCGCGCGAACGCGGAGGAGAGCAGGTTCGGCTCCGGCGCCCCTACGTGAAACGTGACCGGCATGCTCGCCGTCTGGCCGGCGTCGTTCGCGACCTCGAAACGCGCCTCACGGTCGCCCGGTTCGAGGTATGCATGCGCGAGCTCCGGCTCGCGCAGCCATTCGGTACGGGCTCCGTCGCCCCAGTCGGCGCGGAACCGCGTGGGGGGCCCGAAGGCGCCGGCGGACGAGCCCGAAAGGTCGACCGCCACGCGCGCGCCCGGCGCCGGGTACGTCCCCGAGGTCGACGCGACGGGCCGGAGCGACGCAGCCGTCGTTCCGACGACGCGGACGAGCCCGCTCGCGTGGGCCATCACGGCGACGCCGTCTCCGACGGCGAACTCCATGATCCGCCCGATCTGCACGATGCCACCCGGGAGGCTCGTGTTCCAGAGCTGCGCCATCTCGGGCGTCGTCACGTCGTAGGCACGTAGCGACGTCGCCTGGGAAACCACCGGGCAGATCGAGATCTTCCTGACGGCCGATGTCGTGACGGACCGCGCGTAGAGCACGCCGTCCGCGACGATGAGCCCGGAAGAGCCCCAATATTCATCGCCGGTAAGTCCCAAGGTAGTGCCGGTCTGCGTCTGCGTCGACGTGTCGAAACGATACATGTTCTGGTTCGACGTGACGAAGAGCGAGGTCCCGACGAGCCCGAAGCCGCTTCCGACGTCCACGCGCACGGAGTCCTCGGCGCCGATCCGCGAGGACCAGACTTCGTTGCCGCGCTCGGTGTTCAAGGCCATGAACCGCGGGATCTTCACGTAGGCCACGGTGCCCGCGCCGGTCGGAAGGAACGACGGGCTCTGCACGAACATCTGGTCCGAATTCGCCCCTTCCTCGGTCTGACCGGGAAGGTTCCAGAGGAGGTGGCCGTCCGTCGCGGAGAGCGCGAGGGCGCCCGGAGCGGTCGTGCCCGGGAGGCTCACGGGGCTGTCCGCGAGGGCGCACGTCTCGCGGGTGAGAAAGACCGCGAGGTTCACGTGCACGGTCGTCGCGACGACGGTCTCGCCGACGACCGCGAAGCCGAGGACGACGTCCCCGATCGCGGATGCGCACGCGGGGCCCGAGGCCTCGGCGTCGCAGACCGCGGGCGGCGGGGGGGCCGGAAGGCCCGGGTGGTTGAGCTTCGACGACGTTTCGCGCGCAAAACGCCAGCGAAGGACCCCCGCG
>JBQTJL010000326.1:0-6464 GCA_052387135.1 Methanobacteriota archaeon
GCCGGGATGAGCGCTCATCCCGCGAAGCTCATCCCGCGAAGCTCATCCCGCGAAGCTCATCCCGCGAAGCTCATCCCGCGAAGCTCATCCCGCGAAGCTCATCCCCGCGCAAAGAAGAAGAGCGCCACGAGGTCGAGCACGAAGAGGAGCACGATCGAGGCCTCGAGGATCAGCGCGCGGCGGTTCTGGACCTCCTCGGCCGCGATCGCGTAGAGCGCGGAGAGCGTCCCCAGTTTCTCGTCGAGGCTCGCCTCCCACTCCGCCATGTGGAACCGCGTGGAGAGCCCCTTGTAGAGCTTCGCGAGGTAGTAGTCCCCGAAGAACTTCGTGATGTTGTCGAGCGCGTCTTTGACGCGCGCAAAATCGACGCGGGCCTCCGAGATCTCCTTGTACACCTTCTGCGGGGCCGCAAAGAGCGCGCCGCGACCGAACACGCGCTCGAGCTCGAGGTAGGAGCGCTCGAGGATCCGGTCGAGATAGATGTCGTACGTGCGAAGCTCGAGGAGCTGCAGGTTCGCGATCTCGACCACGAAGAGGACGTCCTCGTATTTTGCGTCCGGGTCGACGAGGAGCGCCGCGTCCCAGTCGACGACCACGAGCTCGTCGCCGTAGTAGCTGAACCAGTGCCGGAGGTTGTCCTGCACCTCCTCGTGGGAGAGCCGGTCGGCGTCCGGCTCGTTCGAAAGGAGCGCCGCGATCTCGTTTGCTCGGGCGTCGAAGAGCTTCGCCGCCGGCACCGGCGGCTCGGTCAGGCAGAAGACCGTGTACCCTTCCGGCTCGGGGTACACGCCGTAGGGCTCGACGAGGGCGCCCCGGATGCTCTCGATGATGCGGAAATACAGCGCCTGCGCGTACTGGTCGAGCCGGATCTCCCCTTCGGCAGCCCGGACGCGGGGCTGGAAGTAGCGGACGAGGTCTGGGATGTCGTTGCCCTCGACCGGGGCCCGGAGCGTGATGCTCACGGCGCCGATGTCGAAGAGCTTCGCGACGACGCCGATGGTCAGCGGCCCCGCGGACGTCGCAAGGTGCACCGGCTCGAAGCGGACCGTGAGCGGCCGCGGGAGCGAGATGTACGGCGGCGCCGCCTTCTCGACGTCGACGTCGGCAAAGAGCGGGCTCTCCTCGAGCACGCGGCCGATCTTGTCGACGTCGATGCGGCCGCCCGCGTCGAAGACGAACTGGTACACGACCTCTCCGCGCACTTTCCGCGGTACGGGGGGCGGACAAAAATAGGCTTCGGTCGTCGCCCGTTGACCGATTTCGTCTTCGTACGGGTGCTATTTCCGCCCCCGTGCCGGCGTCTGCGGTCGCCGCAGCCCGAATGGCCGCGTCGTCCTCGCCTCGGTCGGAGCCGCTTCTTTGTGCAATTCCCGGAAGCGGCGCCTCCCTCGGCGCCTCCTCCTTGGCCTCGACCCGCAGCCGCTCGCGCCCGCCTGGCCCGGCGGCGGGATTTACGACGACGCTACCCACGCTACGACGAGCCCTGGCGCCGCGAGCGGCCGGGCGGCTTGTCGGGGAGCCCGTGATGGGCAGAGCCAACCCCTTTAGCATGGCTTGCGGTTACGGCGTATACGGTGAACTCATGGCGGCCCGGGTAGGACGCAACCGGGGCACGTTCCCTCTGGCAATGGTCGTCAGCAGTTTGCTTCTCGGCGGGTGCATTACCCGTTCGAACACGGATGTCGAAACGGAACAGCCGTCCGAAGGAAGAACGGCGGGCGCATGCATGGGCGGCACCGTCGAGACGTTCGCCCAAGTCCCGGCGCCTGGTCATCCGACGGGGGTCGCCGCGCGGGACGGCTCCTTCTTTGTCGCAACATCGAATGGGGAGCCGTGGAGCCCGACGCTGGACGGCGAACGCATCTTCCGGTTCGATGCCCAAGGCGTCCTCACCGGCGAGTTGCGGGTCGACGCAAAGGAGCCGACGATGGGCCTTGCGGACATCGTATTCGACCCGTACGATCCCGACGCGCTCTACATCGTGGATATGAACGGCCGCATCCTGCGCTCCAACGCTTCCCTGGCCGAGCCGAGCGTCGTGGCCGAGATGCCGCCGCCGGATGGAACAGGCGGGTGGCTCACGACGATGCCCGTGTCGCTCGCCGTCGTCGAGGACGGCACCATCTACCTGGGCGAATCGAGCCAGATGCAAGCCGAGCGGACGCGCATCTGGCGCATCCCGCCGGGCGGCGACCCCGAAATATGGTTTGAGGATCCCCGCCTTGGCGGCGTCACGGGTGGGTTTGTGCGCGTGGGGCCGGATGGCTTCCTCTACTTCTCGGTCGGCTTTTCGATGCACCTTACGGCACATCACGAGGATACGTCACGAGGGGCCGTCTGGCGCCTTCCGTTGGTCGATGAGCCTCGCCCGGACGACCTCGAACTGTTCCACCGCTTCGAGGCCGCCACGGCGGTCGAAGGGCTCGCGTTCGACCCGCAAGGTCGCCTCTACGTCGCCCTGCCCGTCGAACCTGGAGACGCTATCGTGGTCCTGGACCGTAACGGAACGGAGCTGGACCGGTATGCGAGCCCACTGTTCGACTCGCCCGCCGGCATGGTGGTCGTGGGTCCCCACCTCTACATCACGAACAGCAACATCCTTGGACCGGAGAACGAGGACCACTGGAAGATCCTCCGCATGTGCATTGGCGAGCCGGAGCCGGCCGCGGGTGGCGCATGACTGCTTTGATCGCTATGCTCGGGCCGACAAGCCGCTCGTGACGCATCGCCGCCGGCCCTTCGGACCGGGAGGAGCGTCGTCGTCGTTTTCCCGCCCCCGGAGCGAGTACGGCCAGGGGATGCGGCCCGAGAGCAAGGAGTCCGAGGCGAGGAAGGAGCGGCCTCCAGGAACATCACAAAGAGGCCGCAACGACCGAGCCGAGGACGACGCCGCTTTCGGGCCGCAGACCCGGCCGGACGACGCTCCGCGGGCGGCAAGAGCACCCGTACGAACACGATGCCGGCCGATCGGCGAGGACCGAGTCGCCGACGACGATGCCATCGGCCCGCAGACGCCGCGCCGAGGTCGCGAAGCGACCGAGGGCCAAGGCGGAGCGAAGCGACGCCTTAGGGCACGCCGGCACGGGGGCGGAATCATCTTCCGAATCACAACCCGCACATTTATCGTGCCGGGCGTTCTGGCCGGCCATCATGCAATCCCGTGTCTTCCAGCGCCTCGTCCGCTCCGCCTGCCTCGCGATGGCGCTGATGCTCGTCCTCCTCCAGTTCGTCCTCACGCCGGAGGCCGAGGCGCCGTGGCCGCTCTTCGTCGTGTTCCTCGCGCTCTGGATCTTCGGCGCCGTCATGGTCACGATGAGACCGATGTTCGGCGCGGCGGGGACCGCGGCGTGGGGCGTCCTTGCGGCCGCCGGCGCCTGGCAGTCGCACCAGGGCGCGCTCGACGCGGAGGACGTCTCCATCATGCTGGGGAGCCTGATCACCGCGGCGCTCGCGGCCGCTTATCTTATTAGGCTCCGCTCGCCTTCCGCGGACGGGTAAGATGGGGGACTCGGGCCTTACGGAAAAGGCGCTCGCGGAGGCGGGCGCCGAGGTCGGCGACCGCGTGTCCGTGAAGACGACCGACGGCCACCGTTACGAGGGCGTCGTGATGCCGCGGCACGATTTCTCGGGCGCCGAGGTCCTCACCCTGAAGCTCGACAACGGCTACAACGTCGGCGTCTCGGTAGGGACGAAGACCGAGGTCGAACTCGTCGCGGTCCAGAAGGGGGCGCCGAAGAAGGAGCGGGCGCTCCCTGCGGCGCGGGGCCGGCCCCGGGTCTCGCTCCTCGGGACCGGAGGCACGATCGCGTCCTACGTCGACTACCGCACGGGCGCGGTGCATCCCGCGACGACCGCGGAGGAGCTCGCGTTCGCGGTCCCGGAGGTCTTCGAGGTCGCGGACGTCCGCGCCCGGGTCGCCTACCAGATCTTCAGCGAAGACATGACGGCCGAGCACTGGCGGACGCTCGCGCGCGAGGTCGCGAAGGAGTTCGCGGGCGGCGCGCGGGGCGTCGTCGTCCCGCACGGGACCGACACGCTCGCGTTCACGGCGGCCGCGCTTTCGTTCATGCTGCAGGACCTTCCCGGGCCCGTGGTCCTCGTCGGCGCGCAGCGCTCAAGCGACCGGCCCTCCTCGGATGCCGCGATGAACCTCAAATCGGCGGTGGCCGTCGCGGCCACGGCCGATCTGGGAGAGGTCGTGGTCGTGATGCACGAGGCGACCGGCGACACGCGCGCGGCCGTCCATCGGGGGAACCGCGTCCGCAAGATGCACACGTCGCGGCGGGACGCGTTCCAGAGCGTGAATTGCGCGCCGCTCGGCCACGTGGACGAGCGCGGCGTCGAGCTTGCGTCCCACGCGCGCGGCGCCGGCAAGGGCCCCGTCCGCGTGGTCGACGCGTGGGCGGACGACGTGGGCCTTCTCCAGTTCTACGCGGGGATCACCGAGAAGCAGCTCGAGGCCGCCTGCGGACGCGGGCTCGTGATCGCCGGGACCGGTCTCGGGCACGTCTCCCAGCGGTTCCTCCCGAAGCTCGAGAAGCTCGCCAAGAAGGCCGTCGTCGTGATGGCCTCGCAGTGCCTCTCGGGGCGCGTCAACATGAAGGTCTACAGCACCGGCCGCGACCTCATGCGCGCAGGCCTCGTCGGCGCCGAAGACATGACGCCCGAGACGGCCTGGGTCAAGCTCTCGTGGGCCCTCGGACAGACGAAGGACCGCGACGAGGCGATCCGGCTTTTCGTCACGCCCGTTGCGGGCGAATCCGGCGACCGCACACCAATCCACGGTTTCGGCCAAGGTGAACAGGAATGAGCAAGGTCGAAACTCCATCGATCCCGGCCCTGGATTGGAAGAACTTGGGCCTCAAGGCCGGAATCGAGATCCACCAGCAGCTCGAGACCGAGAAGCTGTTCTGCCGCTGCCCTTCCACGCTCGAAGAAGACGTCGTGGGGACGTTCGTGCGAAGATTGCGGCCGACCCAATCCGAGTTGGGCGAGCTCGACCGTGCCGCGGTCGAGGCGGCCGAAAAGAACCTCGTCTTCGAATACCAGTCGACGCCGAAGGCCACCTGCCTCGTCGAGATGGACGAGGAGCCGCCGCACGCGGTCTCGTCCGAGGCGGTCGAGGTCGCGCTCACGGCCGCGGCCCTGCTTTCGATGCGGCCGGTCGACGAGATCGACGCGATGCGGAAGCTCGTGATCGACGGCAGCAACACGTCCGGCTTCCAGCGCACCTGCCTTCTTGCGACCGGCGGCGACGTCGCGACCCCGCACGGGAAGATCCCCATCCAGACCCTCTGCCTCGAAGAGGACGCCGCGCGCGTGATCGAACGCCGCGACGGCCGCGTCGTCTACCGGCTCGACCGGCTCGGGATCCCGTTGGTCGAGATCGCGACCGCGCCCGAGCTCCGGACCCCCGAGGCCGTCCGCGACGCGGCGGCCGCGATCGGGGCCCTGCTTCGCGCGACCGGCCGCGTGAAGAGGGGCCTCGGCACGATCCGGCAGGACCTCAATGTCTCGATCGAAGGCGGGGCCCGCACCGAGACGAAGGGCGTTCAGAGCCTCGATCTTGTCCCGACGGCGGTCGCGTGGGAAGCGTGGAGACAGAAGCGGCTGCTCGAGGTCCGCGAGCGCCTCGCGGAACGGGGAACGAGGGACGAGGTACGAGGAAGCCTTGTGGTAGACGTGTCCGGGGCCCTTGCGGGAAGCGAAAGCAAGGTCGTGCAGGCCGCGACTTCCCAGAAGGGCGCCGTGCTCGCGCTGCGCCTCCCCGGGTTCGGGGGACTCCTCGGAGGCGCGAAGGGGGCGCCGCGGCTCGGCGCGGAGGTCGCGCGATACGCGGTCGTGCGGGCCGGCGTCCGGGGGCTGTTCCACTCGGACGAGCTGCCGAACTACGGGATCACTGCCGAAGAGACCGAGAAGGTGCGCGCCGAGCTGGGATGCGGGGACGACGACGCGTTCGTGCTCGTCGCGGCGCCGCGCGCGGTCGCGGAGAAGGCGCTGGAGGCCGCCCGCGGGCGCGCTCTCCTCGCGTTCGAGGGCGTCCCCGAAGAGACCCGCGACATGAAGGAAGACGGCACGAACGAGTATTCGCGGCCGCTTCCGGGCCGCGCCCGGATGTACCCCGAGACCGACACGCCGCCGATGCGGGTCCGGCCCGAAGACTGGGAGCGGATCCGCAAGGACCTTCCGGAGCTACCGGACGCGAAACGCGCGAGGATGCTCCGCGAGTACGGCCTGTCCCCGGACACGGTCGAGCAGCTGTTCAACACCGGGAACGAGGGGACGTTCGAGGCGATCGTCGCGGCCGCGGGCGCAAAGGACGCCGCTCCGGTCGCAGCCCGCCTCCTTCTCCAGACGGTCCCGGAACTCCTCGCGGAGGGCGTGCACGCCGACTGCATCGACGAGCCGGACCTTGTCGCGGTCGTGAAGGCGGTCGCGATGGGGTCCCTCGCGCGGGACGCGGT
>JBQTJL010000327.1:0-2049 GCA_052387135.1 Methanobacteriota archaeon
GGCATTGGGGCGCGTGTTGGTTGGGGTGTGGCTCAAGTAAATACACAAAGCCCCGCGCCACGACCTACCTCCCGCGCCGACCCCATGGGCGCGCAGACGCCGCGAGGCGACGGTCCGAGGGCGGAAAGAACCCCTGCGCTAATGGGTCGACGTACGTCCGGCATCGAAACGCTTAACTGCGGCCCCCCTCGTGCCCGACACGTGGCCGCAGCGGACCTCGAGGCCGAGATCGAGGGCGAACGCGCGCTTCCGGTGGGCGAAGCGCTCGCGCAGGACCTCCATGCGTCGCTCCAAGAGCTCCAGAGCCGGCTCCCGGGGATGCTGGGCTCGGTCCTCGTCGACAGCACCGGCTTTCCGCTCTCCTGGGACCTGAAAGGCGGCGCCGACCCTTCGCTCACCGCGACCGCGGGCGCCCTCGTGACCCGCGCGACGCGCCGCACGCTCCAGGTCCTCGATTTTGGCGAGATGCGGAACACGATCCTCACGACGACCAAAGGCTCGATCGGCGTCTTCAAGGTCACGCGGGACGTGAACGTGATCGTGATGCTGCAGCCCTCGACGAACAACATCGCCGCGATCGTCGAGATCAACCGCGCGATCGAGAAGCTGCGGCAGGTGATGCGGTCTGCCCTTGAGTGATTATCTTACGCCGGACTTCGTCGCGATCTCGATCGAGGCGATTTCGGGCGTCCTGTTCATCGTGCTCCTCGTGCGGCTCGCCTACCTCCTTACGGGCGGCGCGATCGGCGGCATGAGCCTCGAGGTCCTCTACATCCGCGGCGACGACCTCCGCGGACCCCTGCTTCTTGCGACCGGGGTCCTCACGCTCGAATCGATCGAGTTCGTGTATCCGGCCCTCGTCCGCGGCGGCCTCATCCAGGCCCTTCCCGATTACGGGTTCTACCTCAATTTCCTGCAGGCCGTCCTGCTCCTCGGGGGCGTCCTTCTCGCATACGGCGTCTTCGGCGTGTACGCGCGGCGCGGTTTCGAGTCGGCGCTGCGGAAGCGGATCCAGAGGATCGCCGAGAGGACGCTCGTCGTGAAGCGACGAGCCTGAGATGGGTGGGAGATGCGGCCCCTCCGGGGGCCTGAAATGAGCGGCTTCGCCGCGAAATGGCGCCATATCACGAAGTTCATTTCAGGGCCAAGGGCCCGCACATCGGGGAGTTCATCCTACGGTCGCCCGTACGACTCGCCCGTCTTGTACGCGGTCGCGACAAGGTGCGCCACCCGGATGGGTTCGGGGATCACGCCGCGTACGGTCGTCGCGCGAACGAGCGCGCCCGCGTCCCGGGGCGGCATCCCATGGACGCCGACGTAGACCGGGTTGTGGTCCGTCTCGACCTTGTGGAGCGGGACCTGCATCAGGACGAGGCGTCGCTCCCAGTCGTCGAAGTGCTTCCGAAGCGCGGCCTCGATCCCGGCAAGGTCCGGCCGGTCGCGCGTCACCGACATCACGGGCACCCCGAGCACGTCGTGGAGCCGTGCGAGGTTCACGACGTTGAAGCCGCCGAGCGCGATCCCGTCAACCATCACCGCGGAGACCTGCTCGCGGTACCGCGAGCCCAAGAGCATCGCCTCGAGCTTTTCGGTCGCGTCCGTTCCGTCGACCTCGACGTTCGTGCGGAGAACGGCCTCGACGTACTCCTTGCCGCGAAGGAGGACCCCGACCACGTCGGTCGTCGCGTCGCCGAAGCGGAAGGGGGCGTCGTCGATGCCGAGTACTCGTGTTTGGGATTTCACTTGCGATGGTTAGCCGGTATGGAATGAAGTTCTTTCCGCCCACAGCCCTTCGCCCCGCCGCGTCTGCGCGACGATGGCGGCGTCGCCCTCGGCTCCATCGTCGCCGCTACCTTGTGAGGTTCCTGGAAGCGGCGCCTCCGTCGCCTCGGGCTCCTTGCCCTCGTCGCGCAACCGCTGGCGGGGCTCGGGCCGGGGGCGGGAAAAAACGACGACGACGCTGCTCACGCGGATGATGACTGGCGCGCACGCTGGGGGCGCGCCAGAAGCGGGTCCCGCCCTCTCAGGCCCGTGGCCCGTCCCACCTCC
>JBQTJL010000328.1:0-5897 GCA_052387135.1 Methanobacteriota archaeon
GTTTTAATACCCTGTCCGCGATAGTGGTTTCCGTGCCGACCCGCCTCGACAAATGGCGCCGCACCGCCGAGGTCGCCCAGATCCTCCTCGAGCGGAACGCGCTCTCGCTCCTTCGCGACATGTCGCAGGCGGAGCGGACGTACGAAGGGCGCGGCCGCGTCGTGCGCCTGCTCCCCGAGGACGTCCCGCGGAGGGTCCGCGAGCTCCTCGAGGCGATGGGCCCCACGTTCATCAAGGTCGGGCAGCTCCTCGGGACGAGGCCCGACTTGGTCCCGAAGGAGTTCGTCGAGGAGTTCCGGAAGCTCTACGATTCGACGACGCCGGCGCCCTTTCCCGCGATCCGGGCCCAGGTCGAGCGGGAGACCGGCCGGCCCCTCGAAGAGGTGTTCCTCGAGTTCCGGGAGGCGCCGCTTGCGTCGGCCTCGATCGGGCAGGTCCATTATGCGCGGCTCCGGTCCGGCGAGCCCGTCGCGGTGAAGGTCCAGCGGCCCGGGATCGAGGACCAGGTGTACACGGACTTCGCGATCCTCGAGCCGTTCGTCCAATTCGTGGAGAAGCTGTTCGCGGCCGCCCGCATCTGGCAGCCGATGGACCACTTCCGCGAGATCCGCGAGATGCTCGAGCGCGAGCTCGACTACACGTACGAGGCGCGGAACCAGCAACGGGTCCACGACGCCTTCGTGGACGACAAGGAGGTCGTGATCCCGAAGGTCTACTGGGAGGTCTCGACGAAGCGGGTCTTGGTCCTCGAGTTCATCGAGGGGGTGAAGCTCTCGAACCTGCACGACCCGCAGCTTGCGACGATGGACAAGCCGCGGATCGCCCGCACGATCACCCGTGCGATGGCGAAGCAGATCTTCGAGGACCGGCTCTTCCACGCGGACCCTTCGCCCGGCAACCTCATGGTGGTCGAAGGGGGCCGCGTCGCGTTCCTCGACTTCGGCGCGGTGGGCTACGTGACGCGCCGGCGGGGCGACCGCATCCTGCGGCTCATCACCGGCTTCGTGCGCTCCGACGTCGACGACGTGACCGGGACGCTGCTCGAGCTCTGCAAGGTCACGGGCCCCGTCGACACGCGCGCCCTGTCGCGGGACGTCGAGCGAATCATGGACTACCACGAACGCGAGCGGGCCTCGGTCGCGGACCCGGTCGTCTTCGACATGATCCTCCGCGTCGCGGGCGAGCACAACCTGCTTCTCCCGCCCGACTTCGTCCTCATCACGCGGGCCCTGTTCCAGTTCGAAGGGATCTGCCGGAAGCTCGATCCGGAATACGAGCTCATCGAGGTCCTTCGACCGTACGTCCTCGGCCGCGTGCGCGAGACGTTCTTTTCGCCGGCGCACCAGAAGGAGGCCTTGGTCGAGGCCGCCGTGAACTACCAAGAGCTCCTTCGCGACCTTCCGGGGCGCGTGAACACGATCCTCACGAAGCTCGAAAAGAACGAGCTCTCGATCCGCCTCGAGCCCGCGAGCGAGGGTTCGCGGGGGGAGGACGAGCGGCGGCTCCTCCGCGGGACGTTCAGCCTCATCGTCGCGGCCCTCATCGCGGGGACCGCGATCGTGCTCGTCGCGGGCCCGTCCGAGTTTACGTCCTACGTCTTCGTGAGCTTCCTGTTCGTGCTCTTGTGGAGCTTCGTGATGCTCGTCTTTGCGGACTGATCACGCGGTGACGGTCTCCCAGCGCTTCGCGCGGGGCGAGCGGTCAAAGAGGATGTCCGCGGCGTCGGAGGCCGGGATCACGACGCGCTTTCCCGTCAAGCCCTTCCGAAGGAGCACCTCGATCACGCCATTGTCGCTCGTGATGTCGGCGACGTCGAAGCCTTTCGACATGAGGTTCTCGATCTCGGCGAGCTTGGGGTGCATGTGAGAGTCTCCCGGAAATCCCTTTGGCGCGGCCGGACGATATACCCAGGAACCAATGGCCCGTGGGGCCTGTGGCGGCGGTTCTTATATGCCTGCTACCGGGCCACGGGGTGGTGGATATTTGTCTCGCGCCCCATCAGGGGGTGAGGCGGACGCGGTCCCGCGGGAACAGGATCGCCTCCCGCACGTTCGAGAGGCCGAGCATCTCCATCGTGAGGCGCTCGATCCCCAACCCGAACCCGCCGTGGGGCGGCATGCCGTACCGGAACGCCTTCAAGTACATCTCGAAGTCGTCCGGGCGGAGCCCCTTCGACTTGATCCGTTCGACGAGGAGGTCGTGCTGGTGGATGCGCTGGGCGCCGCTCGTCACCTCGAGCCCCTTGTGGTCGAGGTCGAACGAGTGGCTGTGTTTCCCGTCGGCGTGCGGCATCGCGTAGAACGGCTTGATCGCGGCCGGGTACTGGTGGATGAAGTAGAACTCGCGCCCTTGGCGCGTCATCACGTCGCCCAAGAGCCGCTCCTCCTCGGTCCCGAGATCGTTCCCCCACGGGACCTCCATCCCTTCCTTCGAGAGGAGTTCGAGCGCCTCGTCGTACGGGACCCTCCGGAACGGAAGCTCGGGCACTTGCGGAGACACGCCGAGGAGCGATAGCTCCGAGGCGTGTCGCTCCTTTACGCTGCTCCAGATGTGGGCGATCAAGCGCTCAAGGAGCGTCATCACGTCCTCTTCGGAGCGGACGAAGGCCATCTCGACGTCGATCGCGGTCGACTCGTTCAAGTGCCGCCGCGTGTTGTGTTCCTCGGCGCGGAAGTACCACGCGATCTCGAACACGCGATCGAGCCCGGTCGCCATCATCATCTGCTTGTAGAGCTGCGGCGACTGGGCCAAGAAGGCCTGCTTCTCGAAGTACTTCACCGGGAAGAGGTCGGTGCCGCCTTCGGAGGCCGCGCTGATGATCTTCGGCGTGTGGACCTCGACGAAGCCGTTCTTTGCAAAGAAGTCCTTGGCGCCCGCCACGATCCCGGAGCGGACCTTGAAGATCGCGGCCACCTCGGGTTTCCGGATGTCGAGGAACCGGTTGTCGAGCCGCGTGTCGAGGTCGGCGCCGACCTTGTCGGCGACGCCCAGGGGAAGCGGCGTGCGGGCCTCCCCGAGGACGGCGACTTCCTTCGGAAAAATCTCGTACCCGTTCCGCGCCTGCGGGTTCGCCTTGACCTCGCCCCGCACCGCGACGACGGACTCGCGCGGGACCTTCACGAGGGTTTCGACGAGCGCCGCGTCGAGCTTCTTTTTCGGAAGCACGATCTGGAGGGTCCCCGCGCGGTCGCGGAGGATCACGAACGCAATCGCGCCGAGCTCGCGCTGTTCTTGGACCCAGCCGGCGACGACGGCCTCGGTCCCGCCGTCGGCGGGCGTAAGATCCAGCGAATAGCGGCGGAGCGAGAGGTCGACCGACATCGGCTGCGAAAAGCCCCCCTCGTATAAGACGTTAACTCGGCGGAAGGACTCTCTTTTCCTCTTTCACCGTGTTCAAGACGAGCTGCGTGAACGTGCGCTCGACGTGCTCGATCGCAAGCAGGTTCTTGATGAACACGTCCATGTCCTCGCGGTTCCGGAACCGGGCGAGGATGATCGAATCCCACTCGCCGGTCACGTCGTAGACGCCGTAGACCTCCGGCACCTTCGCGATCCGCTTCTGGACGTCGAGGAGCTTGCCGTGGAGGATGCGGACGCCGATCACGACGTTCAAGTCGTACCCGACCTTGTGCGCGTCGACCACCGGGATGTAGCCCGAGACGATGCCGGACTGCTCGAGGTGGTGCACGCGGTTCGAGACGGTCGAGAGCGAGACGCCGAGCTCTTTCGCCATGTCGCGGAAGGACTTCCGGGCGTTCTCGTTCAAGCTTGCGAGGATCTTCATGTCGAGTTCGTCGAGTTCGGGCCGCGCCATCTAGCCGCCTCCGGAACCGGGCTTTGCGTCGGGGTCGGGTCTCGTCTGCTTCTTTGCGTCGAGGGCCGCGTCGACCTCATCCTTCGAAAGACCGCTCATCTCGTACGCGACCTCCCGCACGGTGCGGCCCTCGCGGAGCGCCTTCTTCGCGATCTCGGCGGCCTTGTCGTATCCGATCTTCGGATTGAGCCCGGTGACGAGCGAAGGGCTCCGCTCGAGGTAGTCGGTCATCCGGTCCGCGTTCGCCGTGATCCCGGCGACGCAGCGGTCCGCGAACAACGCGCTCACGTTCGCGAGAAGCTCGATCGATTCGAGGAGGTTCTTCGCCATCACGGGGAGCATCGTGTTCAGGTCGAGCTGTCCCCATTGCGCGCCCGTCAAGACCGCAAGGTGGTTCCCGGTGACCTCGGCGCCGACCTGGAGGACGGCCTCGGGGAGGACGGGGTTCACCTTGCCCGGCATGATGCTGGATCCGGGTTGGAGCGCGGGGAGCGTCATCTCGCCGAAGCCGCACTGGGGGCCGGACGCAAGGAGCCGGACGTCGTTTGCGATCTTCATCAGCGACGCGGCGGTCGACGCGAGCGCGCCCGAGGTCCACGCGTAGGCGTCCTGCGCGCCCTGCGCTTCGAAATGATTGCTCGCTTCCCGGAACTGCGTTCCGAGAAGCGATGTGAGTTCGGCCGCGACGTCGCGACCGAACTCGGGGTGGGCGTTGATGCCGGTGCCGACCGCGGTGCCGCCGATCGCGAGCTCCCGAAGATGCGGGAGGGTCGCCTCGACGCGCTCCTTCGCGTGCGCGACCTGCGACGCCCAGCCCGAGAACTCCTGGCCGAGCGTGATCGGCGTCGCGTCCATCAAGTGCGTCCGGCCGATCTTCACGAGGTCCTTGAACTCTTCCGCCTTGGCCCCGAGCGTCTGTTCCAGCCTGTTGAGGTTCGGGAGGAGCGAGCGCTCGATCGCGAGGACGGCGGCGACGTGCATCGCGGTCGGGACCACGTCGTTCGAGGACTGCGACAGGTTCACGTGGTCGTTCGGGTGGACCTTCTTTTCGCCGCGGCGGCCCCCGAGGATCTCCGCGGCCCGGTTCGCGATGACCTCGTTTGCGTTCATGTTCGAGGAGGTCCCGGACCCGGTCTGGAAGACGTCGATCGGGAACTCGCGGTCGAGTTTCCCGTCCGCGACCTCTCGGGCGGCCTCCTCGATGGCGCGCGCGATCTTTTCGTCGAGGAAGCCGCGCCGGGCGTTCACGCGCGCGGCCGCGAGCTTCACGAAGCCCAATGCGTGGACGAACGCGGGCGGCATGGGGCGGCCCGAGACGGGGAAGTTCTCGATCGCCCGTTGGGTCTGTGCGCCCCAGTAGGCCGCGGACGGCACACGGACCTCGCCCAAAGAATCCTTCTCTATGCGATGCATGGCGCCCGGCACCACACCATTCGCCCAATGCCGGGGGCCATATATAAGGAAGACTTATGTAAGGCTCATACCGTCCGTGCTCGGGATGGCCCTCCGTTCTCCCTTGCACGAGGTCCACGAGCGGCTCGGCGGGCGGTTCGTCGAGTTCGCGGGTTTCGACATGCCCGTGATGTACACGAGCATCCTCGACGAGCACGAATCCGTCCGCACGGCCGCCGGCCTCTTCGACGTCTCCCACATGTCGAACCTCTGGGTCCCGCTCGCGGAGCGCGACCGGCTCTCGCGGGCGCTCCTTTGCGACGTCGCCAAGGTGAAGGAAGGCGGTTCGAAGTACGCGTGCGTCCTCCGGGACGACGGCACGATCCTCGACGACCTCTACGTGTTCCATCTCCCGTCCGGCTACCATCTCGTCCCGAACGCGGGCCGCAACACCGAGGTCGGCGCGCGGATCCTCGAGCACGGCGTCCGCGTCGAGGACGCATCCCGGACGACCGCGATCCTCGCGTTCCAAGGGCCCCGCGCCGAGCGGGTCCTCTCGAAGGTCCTCGGGTCGGACCTCTCCGGCGCAAAGAAGGTCCGCTGCGTGCCCCTTCCGTCACTGGGGCCTCGTGCCTTCGCGTAGCGGAACGGGTACACGGGCGAGGACGGATTCGAGCTCTTCCTGCCGAAC
>JBQTJL010000329.1:0-2065 GCA_052387135.1 Methanobacteriota archaeon
GTCGATCGTCGCCTCGAGGTCTTCCGCCGGGAACAGCCCGCGGTTCTCGATCTCGACCTCGACGGGCACGGTCCCGTTCGGGCCCACGCCGAGCTCGCGGTAGGGATAGCTCGTCGCAAGCCGCACCGAGGTGGCGGCGACGTCCGTGCCGAGGGCGGTCTGGGGGAGGACCCGGATGGGGCCGATCCACCAGCCCTTCGAGCGCTCCATCGCCGAGCGGACGGTCGTGTCGTTGCGGTCGTTCAGGAAATGGAAGGCGAAGCGGACCTCCCTCCCGGCGGGGTCGAGGCCGGCCGCAAAGAGGGAGAGCTGGGATCGGAGCGGGATCGCGACCTCTTGGTACCCGCTCCCGCGCGCGACGACGGTCGTGAGGTTGCCGCGGTCGTCCCGGATGTCGGTGTAGAAGCCTTCGGGGTGGTAGAAGCCGTTCCCCGGGACGAGCTCGGGATTCCCTTGCTCGTGGTCGCGCCCCTCGTCGAACGGCCGCGGGTATCCGCCGTCGGGCTCGAGCGGGTAGAACGGCGACCAGCCGTCGTCGGTCTTCACCTGGATCTCGACCAAGCCCACCTCGTGCAGGGTCATCCGGGGGACCGTTCCGGATTCGTCGATGTCGACCC
This sequence comes from Methanobacteriota archaeon, assembly GCA_052387135.1. Taxonomy (GTDB): domain Archaea; phylum Thermoplasmatota; class SW-10-69-26; order JACQPN01; family JBQTJL01; genus JBQTJL01. Next base: position 618 of record JBQTJL010000329.1, read on the forward strand.
TTGTTGCGATCTTGTGGTGGAAGCGGAGCACCGGGTCGGTCGCGCCCTCGAGGCGGATCGGCGGCGTGACGAGCCGGCCGTCGTGGCGCGTGAGGACCGAATCCGCCTGGTGGACCCACGTCAGCGGGCCGCCGGGGGTGAGCTCGCCGAAGCGCCAGGCCGCTTCGTGGAGGTTCGCAAGGCCTTGGAGACCGAACCGGTCCCACGCGCCGGAGGACGCGATCACGTTCGTCTCGGGAACGGACCGCCAGTCCCCAATCTCGGTGCCGCGGATCCCCGAGGTCGAAAGGAGGACGCGGCGGTCGGCCTCGGAGCCGCCGAGCGGGATCCCCGTAAGGACCACGTCGTCGATGAACCAGCCGCCGTAGGTCACGGCGTCGCCGTGGCGGAACGGGAACCCCGCGTAGAAGTCGAGCGCGAGCGCGCCCGAGTCCCACGCGGCAAGGCCGGTCGTCCGCCGGAGGTACGGGTCGAGGAGGTACTGGTCCGTGCGCCAGCCGCGCTGGAGGCGCTCCGAAAGCGGCGCCTCCGCGACGGCCTCGTTCAGGGTCCCCGTGCAGAAGTCCCAGGTCGCGACGGGCGCATCGGTGAGGACGCCGGCGGAGCTTACGTAGGCGCGGCCGCGGCCGCACGACGCGGTCTCCCACGGAAGGCCCGCCTCGATCGAGTTCTGCGAGGCCGGGTTGGACGTGAGCGTGCCGAGGGGTCCGTACGCGACACGGATCTCGGCGAACTGGACGCCCGCGAGCGAGTGCGTGATCGAGAGCCGCAGGTCGGTGTACTCGGTGGTGGACGCGCGCGAGACGTCGGCGGCGGCGTGCCCGCTCGCGTTCGTGGCGGCGCCCGTCCCGGTGCCCGGGGTCGTCCCGGGGCCCGCGACCGAGGAAAGGCTCGATTGGATCTCTTCGCGGTGCGCGGGAAGGGTCGCGACGAGGGCCGCGCGGGTCCCTCGCCAGCCCCGCGGGTTCTCGGACGGCGTCGCGGGGAGCGGGAGGAGCGGGCTTTCGCAGTCCCAGCCGCGGGCGGGGTCGTGGAAGCGGGCCGCGCGGCACGCGACGTCCGCCCCGAGCTCCACGAAAAGGACTGGGGCCGCGGACGCGGACGCGAACGAGAGGGGAAGGTCGATCGAGTCGCCGGCGTGGGAAAGGACGACGCACCGCGCCGTGGCGCCGGGGGCGCACGCGCCGTCGTCCACGTCGGGACGGGCGCCGACGCGGTGCGCGGGGTCCGTCGAGGCGGCGGCGACGAAGGTCTCGGCCTCGCGCGTGCCCCCGCCGTCGAGGCGGATCTTGTCGATCTTGGCGTCGCCGTACCGGCCGCAGGACTCGAGGCAGCGGAGCCGGACGGTGTGGTCCCCCGCGGGCGCGGGAAGGAGCGGGACGCGGACGGGACGGAGCGACGAGACGGCCGGGCAGTCGGCTATGCGAAGGTGGTGGGCCGGGGCGCCC
>JBQTJL010000330.1:0-4129 GCA_052387135.1 Methanobacteriota archaeon
GTTCCCGTCCGCAAAGGAGCGGCGCGAGCTCGCCGGGCTCCTGGAGGACCTGCTCGGGTTCCCGGAGCGCCCGCTCCGTGAGCCCGTCCGGCTCGAGGACGTCCGCGTCCCGCGCCCCCGGATCGAAGTCCCCTCCCGCCTTTCGGAGACCGTTTCGGCCGGCGACGAGACGCGGATCCGTCACACGTATGGGCGGAGTTACCCGGACCTCGTCCGGGGCTTCGGCGGCGATTTCCCGTCGCCGCCCGATGCGGTCGCGACGCCGCGCACCGAAGACGACCTTGTGGCCCTGCTCTCGTTCGCGTCCACCGCCCGGATCGCGGTGATCCCGTACGGGGGCGGCACGAGCGTGGTCGCCGGGGTGGAACCATTGGTCGGCGACGGCTTCCGCGGCGTGGTCACGGTCGACCTTCGCCGGATGGATCGCGTCCTCGAGGTCGACGCCCGGTCCCGCTCGGTGCGGGTCGAGGCGGGGATCCGCGGGCCCGCCTTGAACGAAGCGCTGGCGCCGCACGGGCTCGCGCTCCGCCATTATCCGCAGTCGTACGAGTTCTCGACGGTCGGCGGGTGGATCGCGACGCGCGCGGGTGGCCACTACGCGACCCTGTACACGCACATCGACGACTTCGTCCAGGGCGTCCGGCTCGTGGCGCCCGCCGGCACCCTCGACACGGGGCGTTTCCCCGTGTGGGGGGGAGGGCCCGACCCGAACCGGCTCGTCCTCGGGTCCGAGGGCGCGCTCGGGATCGTGACCGGGGCGCGGCTCCGCCTCGAACCGCGACCGACCTTCCGGGCTTCCGCGACGGTCCGGTTCCCCGAGCTCTCGGGCGCGGTCGAGACCGCGCGCCGGGTCGCGCAGGCGAAGCTCTATCCCGCGGATTGCCGGCTCCTCGATCCGGCCGAGGCGATGCTGCACCGCGTCGCGTTCGACGGGGCGAGCGTGCTCGTCCTTGCGTTCGAGTCCTCCGACCACCCCGTCGAGGGCGCCCTCTCCCGCGCGCTGGAGCTTGCGGCGGCCGAAGGGGGGACCGCGGAACGCCGCGAGGAGAAGGGCGGTCGCGAGACCTGGCGCGGCGCGTTCTTCTCGATGCCGTACCTCTTCAACGCCTTGGTCTCGATGGACGTCCTCGTCGACACGTTCGAGACCGTGACGACATGGGACCGCTTCGAAGCGCTCGACCGGGCGGTGCGCCGCGCGGTCGGCGACGCGCTCGCGTCCGCCTGCGGGACCGGATCCTTGTCGATGCGGTTCACGCACGTCTATCCGGACGGTCCCGCGCCGTACTACACGTTCCTCGGCCCCGCGACGCCGGGCCGCGAACTCTCCCAATGGGCGACCGTGAAGCAGGCCGCCTCGGAGGCGATCCTCGCGAACGGAGGCTCGATTACGCACCACCATGCGGTCGGCCGCACGCACCGGCCCTGGTACGAACGCCAGGCGCCGCCCGAGTTCCTCGCGGCGCTCGCGGCGGCAAAACGCGCGCTGGATCCGCAGGGCATCATGAATCCCGGCGCCTTGCTGTCGCTCGATCGCCAGAGCCCGTAGGAACGTTCAGCGGAACGTAAGCACGTCGAGCCCCCGCCGGATGTCGCCCGTGAAGACGTAGCCGTTGTAGTACCACGCTTCCCACGTCTGGGTCCCGTCGTTCCACTGGTCGACGAGGGTCGGGTTCGCAGGGTCGGTGAAGTCGACGAGGATGACGCCTGCGCGGTAGAACGCCATCGCGAGGAGGTCGCGGCCGGTCGGGTCGGGCACGAGGCGCCCGTGGTGCGCGGTGCAGCTGTAGCGCTGGGCCGCCTCGCCTTCGTCCGCGGGGTCGGGCGGGTTCGCGAGGAGAGGGAAGGACGCCGAGAACCGTCCCACGAGGACCGGGTCCGCCTCGTCACGGATGTCGTAGAAATAGAGGTTTCCGATCGGCCCCGAAACGGAGCGCCCGCCGGGCTCGGCGTGCACGCTGCAACCGGGCGGGTAGATCCCGCCGCCGGTCTCGTCGCCGACCACAAGGACCGAGTGGTCGTCCGAAAGGAGCGCGAAGTGGGAGAACCGCATGTTCGAGTACGAGATCGACGGGACGAGCGGGTTCGCCTCGAACGTGCGGATCGAGACCACGACCTCGGGGCGCAGGGGGTCCCGGATGTCCCAGAGCTGGGTCACTTGGTGCCCGGCGCAGATCGCGCGGTAGTAGTCCGAGGACGCATCGATGTAGAAGAAGATCCGGTGGCAGCCGTAGCCGTTCGCGAAGTCCCGGACGAGCACGGGGTTTGCCGGATCCGACAGGTCGTAGATCTCGGTGACGCCTGCGCCGAGCCCGACGTTCCCCGTGGGGACCCTCCGCTGGGGCCCGATGTTCCCGCCCATCGAGTTCGCGTTGTAGAGGATCGGGGTGCCGGGCACGACGTCCGCCTTGTGGGTGCGCGTCGGCGGCTCGATCGTCGCGATCTCGACCGGGTCCGTGGGGTCCGTGAAGTCGACGACGTGCAGGATGTCGATCTCGGTCGCAAGGACGGTGACGAGCCTCCCGTCCGGGAACGCGATGATGTCCGAGCCGCGGGTGGCGCCGGGAAAGACGCCGAGGACGCGGGGGCGCGTCGGGTCGGAGATGTCGACGAAATGGGTGCCGTGGTCGCCGGGGACGACGGCGAGGCTGCCGAAGACGCTCGTGCCGGCCCCGGTCGGCACGGTCCCGTCGGTCGTTCCCGCGACCGAGAGTCCGGTGATCCGTTCGGGCAGGGCCCGCGCGGGGACGGGCCGCCACCACCGCGGCAGTTCGGATGCGTCGCCGGGGTTCGTGAGCGTCGCGAAACCGTACGAGGGATGCGGGTACGTGTTCGGGTTCGACCAAAGCGGCGTCGCGGACGCGTGGAGGAGAGGCCCCAGGATCGACGACGCGTCTTTCGTCGGGTCGACGACGTCGTCGCCGGATGCGCCGAGGCACCCGGACAGCATCGGGGCAAGGAGGATGGCGACGGACGCGCGAAGCGCCGGCATCGCACCGAAGTCCGGTTGCCGCCTTAAAGCTCTTGTGGCTTCCGTCCTAGGCGCCCTTCAAGGCGCCGAAGACGTCCTCGACGAGGTCGTCGGCGTCCTCGAGCCCTACGCTGATCCGGACGAGGCCGTCCGTAAGGCCCATCCGTTCGCGGTCGCTCTTCGGGATCGACGCGTGGGTCATGCTCGCCGGATGCGTCACGATGGTCTCGACGGCGCCGAGGGACTCGGCGAGGTGGCAGAGGCGGAGGCCTTCGCAGAACCTTCGCGCCGCCGCAAGGTCGGCGAGCTCGAACGAGAGCATCCCGCCCTGGCCTCGCGATTGGCGCTTCGCGAGCGCCGCCTGCGGGTGCGTGGCGAGGCCCGGATAGTTCACGCGCTTCACCTTCCGTTCGCGCGCGAGCGCTTCGGCGATCCGCTGCGCGGTCGCCGTGTGCCGGTCCATGCGGACGTGCAGCGTCTTTACGCCACGGAGCACGAGGAAGCTGTCGAACGGCGAGAGCACGGCGCCCACCGCGTTCTGGAGGAAGCCCATCCGGTCCGCGGTCGCGGCGTCCTTCACGACGGCCACCCCGCCGAGCACGTCGCTGTGCCCGCCGAGGTATTTGGTCGCGCTGTGGAGCACGATGTCGGCCCCGAGGGCGAGCGGGTTCTGGTAGTAGGGCGAAAGGAACGTGTTGTCGACGACGGAGACGGCGCCGTGGTCGTGCGCGAGCTTCGAGACCGCGGAAAGGTCCACGAGCTTCAGGTTCGGGTTCGTGGGGCTTTCGAGGTAGACCATCTTCGTCGCGTCCGTGAGGGCGGCCTCGACCTCCTTGGGGCGCGACGCGTCGACGAACGTCGCCGCAAGACCGAACTCCTCGAGCACCTTCGTGAGGACACGATACGTGCCCCCGTAGACGTTCTCCTCGCAGACGACGTGGTCTCCTCGTTTCAAGAGAAGGAACGTCGTCGTGATCGCGCTCATGCCGCTTGCGAACGCGAAGCCGCGGACGCCGCCTTCGAGCTCCGCCATGCAGGTCTCCAGCGCGCTCCGCGTCGGGTTTTTCGTGCGCGAGTACTCGTAGCCCTTGTGGCGGCCGAGGGCTGCCTGCGCGACCGACGTCGTGAGGTGGAACGGGGGGACCACCGCGCCGGTCTCGC